>JAHDCT010000001.1 GCA_020629735.1 bacterium
TCGAAATAGAACGAAAAATGATTTAGAGATAAAGGTCATGGAATATGGCAATAAACACCTTAGAGAATGACCTGTTAGATTGAGTATGAGACTGTACGATGAATGTTGAATCAAGATACATCAATCAACTGTATACAGGATCTTGAAAAGAAAAGGTATTAGATATTACGAGGAGTATGCTAGAAGTAGAAAACGTAGGAAGAAGAATAGGTTGTATGCTTTGGACACACCATGAGTTCAGGTACAAGTTGATACTTCTTTCCCTTACTGACGTAAGAGAAATTTAGTGATATATAGTGCTATAGATGATTGTACGAGGAAAGTATATTCGAGAGCTTATAGAAGGCATTGTTGAGTACAACGAAAAGATTCATTATGAGCTTAAGAAAGAATATTGAGTATTGTATACAGACTATAAGAACAGATCAAGGTACAGAGTTCAGTGCTACTATTAGTGATTGGTTGTGAGCAAGATGAATTAAACATATCAAGAATGAAGCCTATCATCCAGAGCACAATGGGAAAGTTGAAAGATATCATAGGACAATGAAAGAAGAAGCAATTAGTAAACGAGATCCAGATATAACATTACAGGAAGCGAATTATCTGCTCCGACATCGAATGGCCTATTATAATAGATCCAGAAGACATACCTGATTATGAATGAACTGACTAACTCCTAAACAAAAACTGAAAAATGTAACCTTGATTCTGCAATAGAACAACCCTCTAACTTGCCCCTAAACCTTACTTTCACTAATTTCCTTGACTTCCTCTTTTAGAAATATATAAAAAATCACTTTACTTAAATAAAGTAGCATATGTTACTTTTCTCATCATTTTATCTTATTCATCATCATGCCGCTCAAAAGCATTGTTTCTGGATAGGCTAAATGTGTATTTCATACTTCAACCTTCTCCAGACATGGGGATTTTTTTATTCTTAGATACAACACTATGAAAAATCTAACATGTAAAAATAAGACACAACTTAAAAAACAAGCGGAAAATTTCTTAACTAGAACGAATACTCTTACCAAGCAACAATCTTGAGCACTACTTAACTCACTAGACTCTACAAGTTTAAAAGACACATCTGCTGTCAAAAAGATGATACAGAGCAAGGTTTGAAACGAGGTTGATGTAAATTTACTGCGAAAAGACTATGCTACCTCACTAAAAGGCAAAAAGACATAACGCTCTGTACAAGTTCAAAACTCGCTAAAGCGAGTTTTTTAGTACCTAGGAATAAAGACCATTACGACACTAGCACATACCCTAGATTTATCCTAAAGCCTCTTACCCTATTTTCATTTTTTTTCTTCCACCACCTTGAGCTGCTCAAACAGAAAATGCAGCATGGTCGTTACTGCTTTACTCGAAATCTTTAATCCAAAAGGCACTTGTTCAAAGAGTACTATATAGAGATGAGATCATACTAGGTAAAAGTTTACTGCAGAATTTCACGCTGGTAATTCAAAGAGTTCTTCCATGGAGGTTGAGCGCGAAAGATACTCCATCAAAGAAATTCCGTTTGCTAAAAGGATGTCAGTATACACTTGTTTTTTCTTAAGTCTTTGAAAGGTATCTTGTGCATAGTCCTGAAGGCTCTTTGGTGCTGTTCCATACATATCTAAGGTGTTTGATGCTATAACTGTGATGACTCATCGTCATTTATCGATGGTTGTTGCATAGAGATCATCGTAGAGGTTTTCTATTCCGCTCATCCCGTCAAAGAGGCTAATTTTGGGAGCAAAGGAATATCTTTTTTCATCGTATTGCGTGAAATGCTCTAACACTTCTGGCAAGTCTTTTTCTAAAGCTGATGCTCAAGACAATTTTTGTTGCACTTTACGCTGCAGCACTGAGATATCTTCTACGTAATAGTAGGCTACTCCTCCCCTTCTTGTTTTTGCGAGAAATCCTTTTTTTACTAATTTTTCAAGAGCCTTATACACCTTTGTTCTTTCTTCTCAGCATTGCTTAGCAATGTATGAGGCTGGCCTTGATCATCATGCGTAGACATGCTCAAATACCTTGCTTTCTGTCTCTGTGCATCCAAGCTTCTGCAGAAATATGTGAATATTCATTTTCTCTTAAAACATTTATTTAAAACATTTTTTCAACATGTTGTGAACATAGTTTCACAAAAAATTATATTTTATCATTGACAAAAAACAAGTCAATTCTATATACTGTGTTTATGAATTATACAACTAAAGAAGCTTACCTAGCAATCTCAAAACAATTTAGCGACCCAATTCTTGAGCGAAAATCTTGTCGCCTTTCGTGAAAAGAGTTTCCTCTTTTTTCTTCTGAAAGAGATCGTTTTAAGAAATTTTCTTATGATTTGTGAAACTCTCGCATCACTATTCCTTACCCAACCCTCTGCCCTGAGGAAAGAATAAGAAGAAGATTGATGTTTAGAAATGAGAGGGTCTTATATAAAAGAAACTGTGATTTCACCTGAAAGGAAATTATCTCAATTTACTCACCTGAACACAAACAGGTGGTGTATAAACGCGATATATGGTGGTCAGATATGTGGGATGCTATGAAAACTGGTGTTCAAATGGATTTCACAAGACCATTTTTTGAACAATTTGCTGAGTTGAGAGAAAAGACGCCTACTCCGAATGTTTTTATTACGGATAGTGAAAACAGTGAATACTGTAATCATGTAGGTGAAATGAAAAGTTGTTTTATGGTTACTGCTGCTTGGAGAAATGATATGTGTCTCTATTCTTCGAATATTCGAGATTGCGTTAACTGTTGTGATTTACTTGAATGTTCACACTGCCACTGGAGTTATGAATGCACAAACTGTGAACATTGCTACAAACTTTTTTGGTCTGAATCAAGCGAGCACTGTAAAGACAGCATGTTCCTTACTGATTGCCTTTCTTGCTCTTCTTGTCTCTGATGCTGGTGACTAGAGCATAAGGAATACCATATTTTTAATAAAGCGAGCACCAAAGAACAGTATGAAAAAACAAAAAAAAGACTTCTTAGCAGTAATGAATTTCGCCAGCAATTTCTACAAACATATCTTTCTCTTCGCTCTGTTCTTTTACAACATGAGAGATGAATCAAATGATCAGATGCATGTTTATGAGATAAAATAACTGACTCGAGTAATTCGCTTTTTTGTTTTAACGTCTGAGATGCTCAAGATTGTTTGTATTGTGAAAATGGCGCACTGTGATTCACTGATTGCCAAGATTGACTAGGAATCTGAGTGAATAGCTCACTCATGTACGAGATCATCGATACTGGGCTCAACAGTACGCGTTGTTTTTTCTCTGCTGTATGACACTCTTGCCCCAACTCAACTTATATTTGGAACTGCCACACCTCATCCTATCTTTTTTGATGTGCAGGATTACGCGATAAAAAATACTGCATTCTCAATACACAATATACTCAACATGAGTTTGAGACTCTTGTGCCTAAAATTATTAATCATATGAAGGAAACCTGAGAACGAGGTGAGTTTTTTCCTGCTTCTTGCTCACCTTTTTGCTATAACGAAACAAGAGCTCAAGATTATTTTCCGTGCACTAAAGACCAGGCAGTGTGAAATAATTGGAAGTGGCTAGACTCATTCCCTGATCCTAAAGTCCCACAATGAATAGAAACGCTCTGTAAGAAAAATTTCAACTCTCTCCAACGAGATACTTTGCAACAAGACTCTAGTATTTACAAAAAAGTATTTAGCTGCGAAAAAAGTTCTAGACCTTATAGAATACAACCCGTTGAATTAAAGTTCTACCACACACTTTGATTACCTCTTCCTTCTTTGCATCCAGATAAAAGACACTTAGCGAGATTCTTGAAAAGGCCTGGGAGGTCAGCTGGTGTTACTTATGCATCAAATTGAACTGAAAAACTCAACTTTCTTAAACGTTCTCATCACTTTTAATAAAATCTCTACATACACTATCATTGCCCTTGCTTTAACTTCATTAGCATGTATATAGAAAGTAATTCATCTACTCACTTTTTTTGAAATGGTCACCTGATCTTGACTAGTTAATGTAGCTTTAGAAATTAAAAACTGATACTGAGATAAGGTTCTTGATCTTTACCAAAAAACAAAAGAAATCATTAAAGATTCTTGATTCAAGACTGCACGTGAGGTAACAAGATCTTATGAGAAAACTGAAGAAATACACCAAAGGACTAAGTCTTCTTCTTGATCTACATAGATTACTTTTTCTACACATCATTCTAGCCTCATCTCATTTACCAAGAATTTCAAAATCCGACAAAATCATCAAACTCTATTGACTTAATATCAAATCATATTAACATATTTTCGCTTTATAAATTTAAATTTTTCTTCTCATGAGTACATTCTGAAGCGTTCAAACATTCGTTGACCACTCTAATCTGGTCATAGAAAAAGATAAAAAAATCGCTGCTTGGCAAAGCGATGTTGAAAAGTGAAAACTTGAGGAAGCTACTAAAGAAATCATTACTACTTCAATCTCAAATACTCAATCTGAGGTAAAAGAACTTATTGAATGAAAATACTCATCAGTAGACGAACTCAAAGAACACCTCATGCTTATTGCTACTCTCAAAAAAGAGCTCAATGAATTAAAGCAAAGAGTACTTTCGATTCCTAAGGTCTGAGAGTATGTTGACGAGTGAATACAATTTTCACTCACTAAAGTTCTATGAGACATCTGAGTCAAAATTCAAAATCCTAATGACTTGTTACATCTTGATCAACTGAATTACCCAAGTGCCCTTAGTGAGATTGGAAGCACCACGGCATTCACAAAGATCCTATCAATGGAAGAAGAATGAGCACTCATTCAGCGCTCTATCAATACCCATAATACACATATGGATCAGCTTAGAGAAGAAGTAAAAAAAGATGAGTACAAATCCCATGACCTCAAGACCTATACAGAAGACAGCCGTCACACTAGTACCGTATATTTCAAAACTGAGTGAGATGAGACCCTATATTCTACTCATCAAAATACTGAGAGTGTCTGAACTTTAAAGAGATGAAGTGACTACTTCAGTAAGTGACTTGCTCGTTTTGAAAACTGAGAGGCAAAATTTCTCACTACTATGTCGTTCTATAAGGTTATAGAAGTTTGAAATTACTTTTTCATGAATAAAGAGGATCATGGTCCGTTTGCAATTTTTGATAGAGAAGGGAATATACTTACACCATTTATGTACCACAATGTTAAGATTAAAAAGTCACAGAAACATATCGTTCATGTAGACACAGATTATAGGACCTATGTAGACTTCTTGGAAAGATGAGTTACTAACTCTAACCACTCTACTCAGTTCTATGTTGACCTCAGCTCAGATGAAACTGTTTGAAACCTTCTTCAAAATGTTCCTGCTTGAAATGCCACAACTGGAAGATTAGAAAAAATAGAAATTACGAGAAAACTTGTACATGGAGAAGTCACTCTTGAAACTGAGTGCGTTGACGTTGTTCATCTATGAATAGTAAGAAAGAAACTTAAGGGACTTGGTATTGCAACTCTTAAAGATGCTAAGAAGAGAAAAGAAGAGATTCTTGGTTGTTCTCCAACTGTTATCTCTACGATGAAAAACATCTTTAGAGATGCTAAGAACTTATCTTGGGATGAATAGAATTATTAAGATAGATTAATAAAAAAAGAGAACCTATGAATGGCTCTCTTTTTTTTATGCTCTTCTTTGAAACTCTGATTTATGTGATTTCAATTTACTTATTTTTTCCCCTTTTTTGTTCAAGGTTTTGCAGCGATACCTTTTCTACCTTATCATTACTGATTACTCAAATTCATGTGCATCAATCGGATAGTACCCTATAATTTGTCTGTTCGTTGGATGACCTATTGCTAGTCACACATATACTCTATCACTTATGTAGGCAATTTCTCCTAAGTATACACGTTCGTTGATTCATCGATTTCTTTGGAGTTCTTCTGGGATACTTCCATCTACCACACCTTCTACGGTGTAGTTTCTTAGGTTAATCTTATAGACGAAATCGTCTCTATCTATTACGTATGCATAGTTTTCGTTCTCGTCAATCGCTGCATCCGTTGGAAAATTTTCTACTTCAATTTGAGCTATATGTGTCAGTGAGTTACTGTCTACAATTTGCAATGCTTTTGTCGACGTTAGGTAGAATATTTTTGAACCATCTTTACTCACCTGTAAAAATTTCGCTCATGATCAAAGATCTCCATGATCAGATTCGTCAATGGTAATCGTTTGACCTAGCTCATTGGTTCCATGGCGAGTAATGTTTGCCGGACTTGACGACATTGGTGCTAAATAAATTTTCTTAGTTGCGGGATCAGCGCCAATCAAGGTTCTGCCTGTATTACTATACTGATTCGTGTTTTGATGGTTATTTTCTAATAAATCCCCTGATGTCATGCTGAATATAGCAAGGTCTTCTCGTCCATCACCAAAATGTGTTACATAGAGATTGTCTCCAATAACTGCTATATCAAATGGGTTGTATCCTACGTTATATTCGTCGACCACGTTCATATTCGTCACGTCAACTTTTGCTACAAAGGTAGATCATTTGTTTGCTACGTAGGCATATTTTCCTTCTAGTGTTACTGCAACTGGTTGAGATCACACAAAGACAGAGTCCATGATATACATATGCTGGTCTAGCTTATAGAAGCTGTTTGTGTGAGGTGAAACACCGAATACTCCATACTGATTTTGCTGTGGGTCACTCCCTCCTTCAAGCCCGAATACCTGTCAGATAATTTCATCAACACTTGTAAGAATGAAACTGTATCTTTCGTTTGAAGCATAGAGTCAAATTACTCCTCAAAGCTTCTGATGAATTTTATACAGCCTTTTATGCCCTCCATCTTTGCTTGCTACATTTCAAATCATGTCAGCAACCTGTACGATCAGCTGTGCATCTGCTTGCGATGGTTGATACTCAGCGAAAGCTACTGGAGTAAGGAGCAGACTTATACTTGATGCCATTCAGAAAAACAGTGTTTTGATATTCATATGTGTGTTTATGAGATAAATATGAGCTATGTATAGCTACGGCGCGATGGTTTACAAAGGGAATCGGTGCTTAGAAAAACTAGAATACACTACGCTACAAGTAAGTGTGATAAAAAAAATTGCAAATATCTTTAGTTATATTACTGGGTTATTCATAATCTCTTATCTTTTCACCTCGCTGAATACTTTGTTTCTACGATTTTTTCCTACTTACCTTTGAGCATGTATCCTCAATCAACAAGGATATTTTCACCGGTAATATATTTTGCTTCATCTCAGGCAAGAAATAAAGCTACAGGTGCTATGTCATCCGGGGTTCCCAATCTCGAAAGGAGTATACCTCAATCAATTCTTTCTTTAGTCTCATCTGACCATTTCTGTGACCGGCCTGTTTGTATATATCCTGGAGATATCGCGTTACATCTAATATTGTCTTTCCCATAAGTTTTTGCGATACTTCTTGTGATACTTAAGACTCACGCTTTAGCTGCTGCATATGTTATACTACTTATCGTCGAAAGCTGAGGTATTCACTTCATTGAAGCTATATTGACTATACTTCATCCTCATTTTTTTTGCATAGCTGGAATGACTGATTGCATACAGTATAATGATCATAAGACATTCACCTCTCGTTCAGCCAAAGATTTCTTCCCATCAAATTCTTCTATTTTCTTTATATCTACCGTTTTGACTCCAGCATTGTTTATCAAACAGTCTATACACCCATGATGCTTAATATATTCTCATATTTCCTTTTTTACTGTCTCCTGATCTGATATATCAAAAAACAACTTATCTGATCACTCAAGATCTTTGTGGATATTTTTTAGCTCATCAGTATCAGTCTTGGAATGCACAATCACTTTCCATCACTCTTGATGAGCAAGTTGTGCAATTCATTTACCAATTCATGAATCAGATCCTGTAACTAGGATAGTTTTTTGAGACATAGACAGAGACGTAAATTAAAGCAATTTTATTACATACATAGCAAATATCATGCGTTACTTATATGAGAAAATAGCGAAAATTACAAAACTTTCTTACCTCTTACTTAATTTTTCTATCTCTCTACTGTTTTAAACACATACATACCAATACTTATGAGTAACCGATATGCAAATACTCGAATGCATGTTCTCATGAGAACGAAGCAATTTTCCTCAATAAAAAAAATGCCCCCAGCTGGACTCGAACCAGCATTACAGTCTTCGCAGGACTGTGTCCTATCCTGTTGAACGATGGGGACATTTACACCGCATGTTTTTAGTGAAATAGGGAGAAATAGCAAACCTTTAAAAGGAGGAGAACCATCTTGACATAAAATTAATTTAAATTATAGTAATTTCTTAGACTTAACCGTAGCTCAACCTATGTGCTGATGTTACAAAACAACAAAAATGAAAGCATTCTTCTTTAGCCATCTTATCTGGATCCTCGGTTTTCCTGTAAGTACGGCAGTTTCATACTTCCTTTACAAGGTTACCTTGAGTGATCGATACATTGCTATTGGCTTTGAGACATGGTTTATCTACGCATCTTTATATGTGGTAGTAAACATGATTCTCACCTAATCACCAACCAGTCAAAAGACTTTTTGCTGGTTTATGGTTCTGTACCCAACGGTCTGGGACATCTTCAACTATTTCCAACCTGAGTATTCTTATGATATAAGTTTAGCCTTATTTTCGATAGGCTCATATCTTTTTGGAGGATATATACTTTGGAAATTGATACAATAAAAACACACATTAAATTTACATCTATGTTACAACGTCCATTAGTGATTTGGGGAATTGGGTATCCCTTAAGTCACACGTTATCATGCTTAATCTGCCAACCATCTTATGAAGCCTTCATTGCTATAATTGGAGCTCATATTGTCTTGTATATTCTTGTATTTGCCTCGGTGCTTATGAGTTCATCATGCAAATTACAGTTTGTGCGGTTCATGGTTGCTTTCCCACTTTGCTGCGATATTTTCCTAACAGTCCTTCCCTCTACTCAATACGATCTGTACATCACCCTTGCTGCTTTGCTTGGTTGGTATATGGGTGGGAATTACTATTGGAGTCGTAGCTAAACTCCTCCCTGTGAGGATTCTTAATTATCATATATTATTTCCTCACAGGGGTCCCTCTTGTGGGGATTCTTTTTTGCTAGAAATACTTATTCAGACCTAGATTATGTCAAACTTCACACCTATTGACAATAAACAATACATATTTATCATCTACTTCATCCATTTCGTCATACAGCTCTACCGTTCTCTCTTTTTTTCATGGAAAATCCTTCTGATAAGCTTTGAGCACTACATCAAAACAACAGCGATTTCAACGATAAGGTTGAAATTTTTAAGCTTATCTGCTCAGAGGCGCTTACTTTTGATATAGAAGCACTTCTTACACAGTTGCTTGAGAAAAATAAATTTAATAGTGATAGTCTTTACTGATTTACTGGTGTTATTACTGAAGCGAATATTATTAATTATTATGAAGTACAAGATGTATACGACACATATTGAGAAGAACTGAGCATAGAAGATCTCTGAGTGTTTCATACACTTCGCTACTTACCCAGAGATTATCTTACTTTTCTTCATACGGTTCATGCACTATCATCAAATGTATCAAAGCATCCTCTCCATCACCAACTCTTACATTTACCACATGAGAGCAGAGATGCGGCTTTAGCAGAATTCTTCTATATCACCTCACCGATAACTGCTTGGTTGCATTGAAATCTGTTTCAGTTACGAGAAATCTTACAAGAAAACATTATTCAGAATACGGACTGATCTACTACGGTCTACCTTCCCTTTGGAGCTAAAAGAGAGCGTCAGACGGGGTATACCTATAATCCTACTACGCATAGTTCTCACGCATTAAGCTCTCAACAAACTTCTGCTCTTGAAGAGATTTTACCAGGTCAGATGACGATTGATGTTTTTTCTACTAATCCATTAGCAAAGGAAATGTTATTTGGTTTTGCCTATCAAGAGTGAACCGCTTATTTAAAGCAGATATCACTAGAGACTTTTTGAAGGGTTGAATATAAGATTGACGAAAAACAGATGAAAGCCTGTCTTGAAATTCTAAATACTTCTGAATCTATTCAGGAAAGCTTTCAAATGCTTGATAGTGCATTTGTAAGGGCAAATACCCTTTCTCAGTCGCATGCATATAATGCTTTGTTCTTAGCTATACAGGAGAGACTCAATAAGAGCTTTGACTGAGTTTGATCTGAGCCAGAGTGAGCTGTACACCATACCATCGAGGCACTTTTGGATATAGATAGCTGAGCATATGACTATAGCTGATTTTTGATATATCAAAATCCTGCTATAATTTCCCACTTAAACTCATTGATCAAAACATATTCTCATGGGTCACCTACTCTTATAGGAATTTCTTACTCTGAAAAAGATAAAGCCATTGAAATTGGTATTGACAAGCTTACTCATCATTGGGACTGAGATGATACGTGAATTACCTTAGATATGTTTTGATATAAGTGAAAAATCTTTCCGTTTAAACATTTTATCCCTTTCTTGTGAATTGAGGATGGGAAATTTATGATTGAGCATGAAGGGGGAATATCCTGATTTACTCCTGAGGATATTATTCAGTTGTTTGATGTATTGTATATTATTGAGAAGCAGTAAGTTTTTGTAAAAAATATTATTTCTAGTTGAGTCAATACGATTTGCATAAAGTTTTAAAAAACATATATTTTGCTTTTCTGTATTAAAATCAAAAATGCAAATTTAATTATGTTAAGTAAAAAAAATAAAAATAAAATAGGTAATACCTCAGTAGGTATAGATTTAGCATCTTTAGAAGCTGCCTTACTAAAAGGTGGATTTGTTCCCTGTGATGGGAAACGCAAGATTTTATTCATCGTTGGTATTAACCACGATTCGAAAAATCATAAAAACAACTTTGAATTTGGCAGTTCAAGGTTTGTGCTTAAAAAACATGCCACAAGTGCCCCCCTAACTTCCTTTGATGTATTCGATGAGTCGTTCAAAGAGGAGACTGCAATAAAAACCACCATCACTAAAGTAATTATTCCAGATACTAAGCGCTTTACAAAAAAGCAAAAAGGTATTGTGGCATTTGGTGAAGGTACACTCATCTGGAACAAAGGAGTAGTTGAGTTTACATCAATTTCACTAACAAGAAGTAGGTCTATCGAAGAAGGTAGCCTTCACAAATTAAAGTGGTACGACGGCTTGAATGAAGTCGCTACAAGAAGAACTTCATACGCATCATTTTATGATTTTTTATATGATGTGAAATAAACTATCCTTTTCTATTTTTCAAAGTACAGAGAAGACCCGTTAAGATATTTATCGGAAGGGAAATACTGGTTCGACCTCATAGGAACGGACCAGTCTTTTTTTTATAGAATAAAAATATTGTCAATATATGTTGTATATAGGAGGTAAAAATGTATTAGTAAAGTTTCCTGTACACAATAAATAGAAACAAATATGATAATACCAGGTACCACAAGTATGTCAGTATCAATAGGGAATATGATGCTTGGCATTGCTTTACTAAAGGGCGGCATTATGCCGGATAATACAGAGCATACGCTCAATTTCGTCTCGGGCGTTGGCTTTGAAGACGATATAAATAAATTCTATTTTAATAGTAGTTGTTTTGTAAACACAACAAAAGGTAATAATACTTTTTTAGAGTTTACGAAAAACTACACTCAGGGTTCAGTCAATAACCTTGCAGCTCTTCAAGTTGAGATGTGTGAAACACCATCTTTCAAAGACGAAGAAGGGGTCTTGGTTTTTGGCAAAGCGACGCTTACCTGGTCTGATGGCAAAATAAAGTTCGCTAACATGGAGATAGAACAGTATGCACCCATTTCCATATCTGATTTAAATAAGCTTCACAAACCAAATAGCTTAGGTAAAATCAGTAACAATCTTAAACAATTTTTTGAACTACACGGCGTTGCCGTATCTAAATAATTTTACGAAGTGTACAGGAAAACACCCGTGAAGAAAACTTTCGGAAGGGAAATACTGGTCTGCCATGATGTGGTTGGGCCAGTCTTTTTTTTATGGGAGGATGTGGGAGCCTGGTTTTGAGATGAAACCGATAGATATAGAATTTTTCGCTTCATCAAGCGAGACTGTAAATTCATATAATCAACCATGACATGAAATTGGGAGCTCTCTTGAAAGCTTATTTCTCAGATAATTTTGAAGAGGAAGAATTATCTTGCTTATCATCTCATTTTTATTTTTACTATAACTTGAACGAGGGAACTCTGTATTAAAAACATCTCTTCAAGGTGAGTTAATTAATTTCAATAGTATATCTACAGTTGCAGACTGAGATTGAATATCCTTTGAACTTAGCTTTTCTCATAAACAATATATCTTTTTTGAAATCCCATCTAGCAGAATATCTGAACTCGACTCTTTTATAATATCTTTCATTTTCACTGGTTTTTTGAATCCAGCATCATCATAAAACAAAACACTATTTTTATTTAAATAATCAGAATACAATCAACTACCTAAATCCTGCTCAATCTTAATTCACTCTTCATCCACATTCTCCTGCGACGAATCGTAATCTACGTACAAATGCGTTCAAAGACTTAAATTAATCTCTTTACATATTTTTTCTAACCTTTGCACCACTACTCAAGATTCAACAATAATTAAAATTCTTCAATATCAATCTAAAGTTGTTAATGGTAAAGTTCAAAATCTTTCAACTCATCAAATCTCTTGACTCAACTTCTGATGAAATTCAATACCGAATGAAGTCATCACATCATTACTCATATGTTGTAAGAATACTTTATGTGATATTCAAAATAGTCTATTCAAATTTTTCTTGCTTGGAGATGATATATACTGATTTAACAAATAAAATAACTTTAGATATTTTTGATTTAAGATATCGTCATCTTTTCAGAAAGTATCATAAATTTGTCCGAGTAAATTTTTACTAAAATAATCATCAAGTCACTCAAAATCTTCATACTTAGAGCTGATTGTTGAGTTCTTTGGTAACTTACCTCATCAATCAATGATAAAAAATTCAAATCACAAATATTGAACTTCATTAAATACTCACTTAAATTCTCTAATATTACTCTTTATGTAATTTACACTTATATTTGATCACATATCATTAATACATGTTGCTCACAAATTCGCGACCGGAAAACAAGTTTCTTTAAGACTTGCATAAACATGAAATCAGCTATCGTTTCATAACAACCCAACCTCTTTCCTCATTCTAAAACTTAATTCAGCTATTCTTTTGATTAAATCTACCGTGGGAAACCTGAAATTTGTTTTTTCATCTTTCAAGTAAATAAATAAAGCAGACAATAAAATAAAAAACGATGAAGTAAATAACGATCATTGCCCTCTTCTAAATTCAGAAAAAAAATTAATCTCACCAAAATCCACACTATAAATTCATGCATATTTCAAAATAAGATGATTTAACTTTTTTGCGCTACTACTACCGTACAAATCGTTTACCTTCATTTTTTCTATAGTTCATTTACTTATATTACAGTATACAAAGTCGCCCAAACGTGATTTACTACCTTTTTTAGAAAATCAAAGATATATTTTCCTATTTATCTTCCAATATACTTCCGCAGTTAATATATCTTTTTTTAATCACACCATTCACCATGGTATTACTTGCGGCAGACTAAGTACTATAGAATTTTGTAAATAAAAGTTACTTTTTTCTTTATCAATTGACATATTTTTAAAACATATAAAGTATATGTATTTAGTAATACCAAATTATACATATATGTAAAAGAATAAAGCACGAAATATTTTTCTCTTTCCATCTCTACAAAAAAAAACCTCCCAACCGGGAGGCTTTTCTTTTTACCTATTCTACTTTACTCATTTCTATGCGTCAGCTCATGTAGCTGGGAGTAATGCTGGAAGTTCATTATCAAGAACTCACGCTGATCCATGTTGCTCGAAGTCGAATGCTTCTAGTTCGATTTCTTCTTTCTTTTCTTCTATGATTGCAATAATCTTGTTGTCTTCTTCTGTGTATACGATTGGTTCTTCTTCTGGTTCTTCGATTACTTCTGGTACTGGTTCTTCTTCTGGCTCTTCAACCACTTCTGGATCATTACTTGGAGGCCTTGAACCTGTTCATCCTGTATCTTCTTTACTCATAAGTACTACTTGAGCTGGATCGTGATCATCTTCGTCTCCTCCATCGAATCCACTTTGATCGATTACGTTGTCGTCATCTAGGTCATCTGTTTCACCTGCTTGGTTAAAGTTTCCATCATCTGGTGTACTATCGATATCAAATCCTCGATCAGCTCCGTTATCAGAACTAATTTCAGCCCAGTTTCTAAATACTTCGTTTCCTTGACTTGCGTCTACGATGTATGTTACTGGAATCGTTAGTGAATCACCTGCAGCAAGTACATAGGTCATTGAGTCTGCTGTTTGGTCTCCGTTATCTGTCCAGTCTGCATCGTTCAAGATCAATCCTACTGGGATATAATCTGTTACTACGATGTCTTCTGCGTATGTGTTACCTTGGTTTACAATAGTAATTTCAAAGTCAGCGTCTCCTTGGTCAATTACGAATGGCAATTCTCCTGTGTATTCCTTGTAAAGAGCTAGATCATGGTATGGATCTACTACAAGCAATGCTGGATCATGGTCATCTTCATCTCCATTATAGTTATCAACTACGTTGTCTGTGTTGTCGTATACGTCGTCTGTTTGATCAGAGTTTGGTGTACTATCAACATCGTCTCCGTCGTCGTTACTAATTTCAGCCCAGTTCCATAGTTCTCCAATGATATGGTCATCTACGGTTACTGAGATATCTACCGTTACTCCTGTACCTGGTTCTAGTGTTCCTGGTACCGTGTATGTAGCTGTTCCATCATCATTTACTCCCCAGTCTCCACTTGTTACGGTCAGTCCAGCTGGTACGTAATCAGTAATTACAATATCTGATGCTGGCATATTACCTTGGTTGAATACTTCGATAGTAAAGGTAGCAGCTGATCCTGGATAGAATGGTCCATCTGTTACAAGTACTTTTGTAAGAGAAAGATCATATACGTCTCCAATTGGAAGTACTGCAGGATCGTGATCATCTTCATCACCTCCGTTCTTACCGTCTTCATCAATTACTCCATCGTCATCAAGGTCGTTTGTTTCACCGTCTTGGCTGAAGTTTGTTGCGTCTGGCATACTATCTACGTCGTCTCCAAATGCTGCACCGTTATCTGCGCTAATTTCTGCTCGGTTCACTACTTCTCCTGTAAGATCGTTTTCATAGCTGTTTACTACAAGTCCGATTGTTACGATTTCTGATTCACCTGGAGCAATCATGTCAGCAACTGTGTGAGTCGCTGTTCCATCTCCATTGTCATTCCAGTTTGCATCTGAGAGAGACAATCAAGCTGGGATGTAGTCTGTAATTTCTACTCCATCAGCAACGATATTTCATTGGTTTGTTACTCTAATTTCAAAGGTAGCTACATCTCCTGGCTCTACCACATCAGTCGTCACAAGGTATTTCACAAGTGCTAGATCGTAATACGGATCAACTTCGATTGACGCAGGATCATGGTCATCTTCGTCTCCGTTTTCGTTGTTAATTGTATCGTCTTCTGGACTTTCTGCTAGCTCATCATTTATTGTATCTGGTGTAGAATCCCAGTCACCTCCTAAGTAAGCTCCATCATCTGAGCTAATTTCAGCCCAGTTTGTTACCGTACCGAGGATGTAATCATTTACTTGAAGATCGATGCTTACTGTGGTTGATTCTCCTACTGCAAGTTGATCAGTAATAGTCATTGCAGCTTCAGTAGCTGAAACATCATTCCAATCATCGTCAGCTAATGTCATTTCAGCTGGAATGTAATCTGTAATGGTAAACATATCTGCTGGTACTGTACCTTGGTTTGTTACCGTAATATCAAATGTTACGATACTTCCTGGGTAGAATGGTCCTTTACTTGCAAGTGTCTTCACAAGTGCTAGATCATAGTAATCAAGCGTAATCATTTCTGGGTCATGATCATCTTCATCTCCTCCATTCTTAC
This sequence comes from bacterium, assembly GCA_020629735.1. Taxonomy (GTDB): domain Bacteria; phylum Patescibacteriota; class Gracilibacteria; order Absconditabacterales; family Absconditicoccaceae; genus JAHDCT01. The sequence continues at coordinate 16,114 of JAHDCT010000001.1, forward strand.
CGTCTTCAGTATTAATGTTGTCATCGTCTAAGTCGTCAGTTTCACCATCTTGGTTAAAGTTGATTGAATCTGGCGTACTATCTACATCTGATGTTCCGTATGTTGTATCACTATCGTCGTCAGCAATTTCTGCCCAGTTGATAGCTGTACCTGTTTCTGTTCCGTTGTTTACGAATGAAACCATAATTTCAGCTGTTTCTCCTGGTGCCAATGGTCCTACTGCATTGTTGTACGTAGCCACTCCTGCTCCAGCAGTCCAATTAGTATCTGCTAGGTCAAGTCCTACTGGGTAGTAGTCTACAAGTCCTCCGGCTGGGATTGTTGCGTCAACCGTACCTTGATTTTCAATAGTGATTACAAAGGTTGCTGTGTCTCCAATTCCGTATGCTGATGGTGCTCCTACTGGCAATGTCTTGATAAGGGCAAGATCATACACATCAATAATAATTTCAGCTGGATCATGATCATCTTCATCACCTCCATTTAATCAATCTTGATCAATTACATTATCATCACTAAGATCATCTGTTTCCCCATCTTGGCTAAAGTTTTCTGAATCTGGTGTACTATCTGTATCACTTACCGTTGATCAATCAAACCCTAAGAATGAACTAACTTCTGCCCAATTAATTATACTTCCTGCTGGGGTATCCATATCTACAGTAAACTCAATAGTCACTGTATTTGATGCACTTGCAGCTAGGTCGAATGGTTTTACTAATGTAGCTGTTCCATCACCATTATCATTCCATGCTGTATCATTTAATGTTAATCAAACTGGAATATAATCTATTATTTCTATTGCTGTAGCGTCCATGTTCCCTTGATTTGTTACCGTAATCTCGAAAGCCACTGAATCCCCTGGAGTTACCACGTCTATTCCTGCTGCTACTACCTTAGCAAGAGCCAAATCATATACTGGTGGAGATACACTAATTGTTGCCGGATCGTGATCATCTTCGTCTCCATTTTCATTCTCTACAGTATCATCTTCTGGACTTTCTGTTGTTTCGTCATTGATTGTATCTGGTGTACTATCAGCATCATTTCCATCATCTACACTAATTTCTGCCCAGTTGGTAATATCTCCATCTATCACTGTTCCATCAAAATCGAAGACAATGTCTACTGTCCCTGTTTCTCATGCTGCTAATGCTCCATAGTTATATGAAGCTGTCCCATCTAGGTTATCTGTCCATCCTGAATTTGTAGCGTTCAGTGTTAATCATGCTGGGATATAATCTGTGATTGTGAACCCTGCACTATCGATTGTTCCTTGATTTATTACTGAAATAGTAAAGGTTACTGTATCTGTTATAAGATAAGGACTGTTATCTGGGTTAGCTACTTTTGTAAGTGCTAGATCGAATACTGGAATTACTACCTCAGCCGGATCATGATCATCCTCATCTCCTCCATTTAGACCATCTTGGTCAGTTACTCCATCATCATCTAAGTCATCTGTTTCTCAATCTTGATTGAAGTTTGTGCTATCCGGCGTACTATCCGCATCACTTACCGTTGACCCATCAAACCCTAAGAATGAACTAATTTCTGCCCAGTTAACAATACTACCTGCTGGCGCATCTGCATCTACCGTAAATTCAATAGTTACTGTATTAGTTGCACCTGCAGCCAGATCAAATGGTGTCGCTAAGGTAGCTGTTCCATCTGCGTTATCTGTCCATGTTGCATCATTTAGTGTTAATCCTGTTGGCATATAGTCAGTAATTGTAACTGCTGTAGCGTCCATATTACCTTGGTTAGTAACTGTAATATCAAAGATTACTGGATCTCCTGGTAACACCTCATTGGTTCCTGCTGGTGTCGACACCACCTTTTCAAGGGCTAGATCGTATACTGGTTCTTCGGTAAGCGTTTCTTCTACAGTCGAACTATTATTTGTTAATATTTCTTCTGTACAAGTACATGCTTCTGCTCAGATTTCCATCTCCCAAGAATATTCATTTAATACTGCAGCATTAGCTTCAGCTGTTGCTGATATAGACATTGAAATATCAGTACTAATTGTTTCACCTCAAGATACAGGGATATTCGTCCAGGTAATTACTCATGGGACTGATGTATCTGGTACTACCCCATTTATTTCTGCTACAATTGGATTTTCTAGAACACCACCGTATGTATCTGTCAGCGTCACTGTTCAAGGTCTTGAATCTGGATTACTTACAGAAATGGTATACGTATGAGTGCTTCAAGCAACGATCGCTGTAGAATCATTTGTTCACATAGTTTTTGATCAGGTTGGCAGCGGTGGTGGTGGTGGTGGCGTATACGTGTTTTCTATAGTTCATGTGTCTTCTGCATTGTTATTATCTGTTACATCTACTACAATTACTCCAAATCCGTAATCATATCATACTGTTGATTCGAAATCAAAGGTTGCTCAATTTGGTGCATTTGAACTAATAACAAATTCGTGAGTCATAGTAACACATTCTCATGAAGTAAGAGACATATCATTTGTCATAATCTCAGCTCCTTGAATGACTACTGAAGCACCCGCTGGCTCTCATGTAGTACTTACGTGACTTAGAAATTGTGCGTTATATGATACTGTATTAGCAATATTAGTCATATCAAATGCACTATCATTACAGGTAATTGACTCATATAAAACCGTCTCTCATGGTACATATGCACTCCCTCAAGCAGGTGGAGAAACCGTTGTTCACACAGAAATATCTTGACCTGGTCACTCAGCACATGCACTTACATCCAATGTCGCTGTTGTTGTATTATCATCTCCAGGATTTGTTCCTCATGGAATTATTGACTCTACTTCTGGATCCCATGAATATGTATCATATGAACATCCAACTGTATTACTCGTTGCCGCACATGGATAATAATCACTGAAACCTGTTGTATCAGTTCATTGACTCATGGAAGATGAGACGTGTGCAGAATTCGTATATGTTTCAAGAGCTCAACTTGCTGGACAGACTGGAATCAATTCGACAACTACTTCCATAGTATCTGCAACATCACAGGTAAGAAATCAAGTAATTGCTACTCAACTGCTTCAATTTTGTGCTATGTCTGCGTCTACAAAAGGAATTCATCATGCATACCTCACATCAGTCCCTCACACACTTACTGTTGTAGAGTTTGCAGCTATCGAATCTGCTAGATACGTATTATATTCTTCATAAGTAAGAGTCGAATAAGCTCAAGTATCAGCACATACATCACCATCTGATCAACGTACTCCTACTTCAAGACAATCATTTCTTGTATAGAAGAGTTCTGGTTCATATACTGGCCCCGCTAGAGCTCAAGTATGTTCTGCTAATACTTCAAACTCGAAATCTGCTGCTGATAAGTTTGCATTTGCGTAAGTAGGAATTATCTTCGCCATTGTTGATAGAAATGAATCATATCATACAGCATCCAATGCCTCATTAAGCAGTCCAGTGTTAATATTTCAAAAGAAAGTCTGCGCCAAAGAACTAGATAAAATACCATTTAACGCATCCAACTGAGTTAGTGTTTCTGCGTCAGCAAGAGCTGGAGTATATCCGTTTTGCAGGTAGAGATTATAGATTCTATTATACTGACATTCGTACATCCAAGAGTATACGTTTTGATACCCCGCTCAAGCTCATGCTTCATACCATTGTGCATATAAACTATAAGCATCAACAATTGCTGATATGTGGGCTGAAACAATCGCTTCGTCCTCAGAGCTTCAATTCGCAATATTAGTAGCATAGTATGTTTGAATTCATGCCCAATATGCTTCTAATACAGAAGCTTCAATTTGTAGTATTTCATTAAAGAAACTAGGATCATCTAAGATAGCATTTCATGTCGGAACAGATGTAAATCAACAACCTCACGGAGTATATGCTCCTTTAGCAAAGAAGAGAGGATCTGGAAAGTCTGACCGTAATTCAGGCGCCTCTGTTAAAGGAGGAAAGATTGAAAATGCAACCGTACCTCATCCAAAACTGTCGTATCTCACTTCTGTGATTCATTCACACTCTACTTTTTGATCTTCAGCATATGCAGTTGTTAACCATTCTACATAATCAGTATCCTCTAGATAGGTAAATTCATCATTAGAAACTACTCCATTAAAGATAAAGTTATCCCCCCAATCATCACCAATATATCAATACGTCCACACAATTGGGTCAATTTCAGCAAATGACGCATTAATTGTCGCGTGAACTGGCTCTAACGGATTAACCGCTCATGAAATTGGAGCTCAACTTGTATCTGTAAATTCCTTACTATTCACCGCCCAATCATGTTGAGCAGATCCTCATGGAGCACCTGGACATGAGTTCGCTGTTATACTAACTGTAGCCTCGCTTGCATTGTTACCTACATTTGTTGTATTTACAGCGTTTCAAAGCATGATTTCAGTTCATCACGCTTGTGCTCCAGACCTTACTGTTAAGATTCAATCGTTTGCCTCAAAGGTAATATCTGAAAGGTTTTCAACCGTACCTGGATTACATCATGCTTGTACATTATATGTTATCTCAATAAATCACTCATCAGTTCCTCCAGGATTCCCATCATCAGCTGTTAAAGAAATATCTCTAAAAACTAATGTATCCGTTGGATTAGGAGGTCATGCCATATAATAATCATATGATGTTAGTCAAGAAAAGTTAAATTGAGCTTCTGGCATATCAGCTCAAAGATGAGAGGTGTGAGAAGCATAAGAAAGAAATCCTCATCCTGAAGTCATCTGATCAACTATTACAATATCAGTTAGGTCTTGACTTGAGTTATTGCTATAGTCTAGTCTAAAAATTACCTGCTCTCCATCTGAATATGTCGTAGCTCATGTTCCTGCAATCGATTTTACAATATCGATATCAATAGGAGGCTGAGTTAACTGAACCTCTCATGTATTGTTCCCACCTGGATCCGTTTCTGTACTCCAGTCTGTAAGGTATAATACTCAATCTCAAGTTGCAGATATATCAAATCTACCTATTTGAGCATAATTATTAATTTCAAGAGCTCAGTTGACTAGCACTTCAAATGTTACGGTAATTGTTTCTCCTGCTGCTCAATCTACTAGGGGAACTGAATCCCATACCAGCTGATCAAAATCACCTATTGCCTCTACAACTGTTGGGGCAGCTAAACCAGGAATAGTACTTGTATATGAAACGTATTGTAAATTCCGATCTTCAAAGTAGTCAACTATTCTTATATCATTTTCAAGGTATCCTGAATTACCAACGGTTAGTGTAAAATCAACCATATCTCCTTGTGACACAACTGTTGATGTCGTTGTTTTATCTAACGATAAATCATAATCATATGATGGAGGAGGCGAATATACTATTGCACTCGATGCTCCTTCTCAACTATAACTAGCTCCTGGTAAACACCCAGCACAGTCTGTACTTTCGTTATTTGGAAGTGCTAGCGATCACGTATTTGAGATAGTATCTCACGCTACTGCTCATCAATCAACTATAAAATCTACCGTGATAGATCCAGATTCATCTGCTGCCAGATCTAGTCAGCTCCACTCAAGCGTTCATGCCCCAATTGTATCTGGAGTTACACTTGCTGTGTCAAACGTCAAATTAGATCAGAAGGTGTCAGTGATTGTAACTCAGTCTGCTGTTGCAGGTCATGAATTTACATAATCAATCTGATACGATACCGTATCTCAAGGACTAACATCTCACGTTGTTATTAACGTTTTCGTAATTTGCAGATCGTTTGGATACGATTGGGCAAATACAAGATTAGAAAAAAATGCTTGTATCAGAAGCATTGTTATTGCAAATCCTCTCAGCAAATTTGCAAAAAATCAGTTTTGTTTGACCATTTTTTGTTTGTAAATATAAAAACAACGATAACATTATATTATGCAAACAGAATTTTGTCAAATTTCAACACACTTGTTTATAACAGAAAACTTTACTCGCTCTTTTCTCTTTATGATTACATAAAAAAACACTTCTCGATTTTTTCAAAAAGTGCTTCTATTTTTTCTCTAGCATATTACTTCCCTATTTTCTTGTTGCTAACTGGGTTACCCCATCATACACAACCTGACCTTCTTCAATCAACAAATCAACTGAACTTGGAAGGAGAATAGAAACTTGTGATCACAACTTAATTAATCCAATTGTATCTGCAGAATCAACTTCTTCGTCAAGCTCTACGTAATCTACTATACGTCTTGCTAACAATCCTGCTATCTGGACTATTTTATAGGTAAATCAGTCGTCTGTTTGGAAGGTAAGTTCATTACGTTCATTTTCGAAGTGAGCCTTGAGTCCTCATGCATCTCTCACTGCGTTTAGAAAGCGTCCAGGTACATATTCTTCTTTAATTAGTTTACTCTTGAGTGGAGCACGCTGGTAATGAACGTTATGCAAATTCATTGCAATGTTAATCAGATAACCTGATTCTCAAATATCTTCTGTCTGCGTTTCAAAAATAGCTGCGTACTTCTTTTTCACATCAACACTCTCTCCATCTCGTTCTATAATACGGCTTACTTTTCCATTAGCAGGAGAAAGAATTACGTTTTCATCTTCAACTCCTACTCTTTCTGGATCACGAAGAAAATATCAAAAATAGAAAAGTAAGAGAAGAACTAAAACCCCTAAAGATCGAGTAATAACGTTTGGCATTATGATATATATTGAAAAATAGAATAAAGAAGACTACTGCATCTTTTGATTTACTATATGAATCTTTTCTAACGATGCAATTTTTCCTTTTCGCATATAAAAAAAAGCGGATTTGCTGTTAATTCAGCAAATCCACCTCGAATAAAGTTGTCGTCCTTCATTCATTAATTAATTGCCTTGTTCACCCCCTGTCGGAAAGAGGATGTTGTAGGCTTTTTCAGCATCAGATACAGCAGAACGAAATTTGAGGATTGCCTCTTTCATTAAACGCTGAGCTTCTGCCTTATTGTTTGCAGTTGTGTTTTCAAAGGTTAATTCGCCATTGTTGACAACAGGTATTGGAACATTGAAACCTTGCTTTTGAGCAGTACTTATTTGGTAATCCGTTATAAAGCGGTCTTCATAAAGGTTTGGTATTTCACCTGTCATGCGCTCATATTTAACTATTTCATAAGGTGGTATCCCCATTACTAAGTTAAAAATCGCCTCGTCAACGGTTCTTCCCCAAGCTAAGTTATCACCTTCAGCAGCAATAATTAACTTGATTGATGGCAACTCTGCCTTTCCATCTTCGAAAGCTGACACATAAAAAGGCTCAATAAAAACCACCGTAGAGTCAATAGGTATGGTTATCATGTTACCACGAAGTACCTTCGACCCTTTATCATCGAGCCAACTAATTTGAGTTGACATCAATGTATTTCCTGAAATCAAAGACTCAATTTTCCATGGAGCATACACATTTAAGTCCATTGGGTAATAGAGCAACTCTAAGTCAAGATAGGTTTCATAATCAGATGAACCTGCAAGAATAGCTCGCAAAAAATCTCTTGGCTCTCCATCCGACTGGGGCTCAGGAGTAAAATTAATAACAGTATTAAAACCAAAATGCCCATGAGCATTTAACATCATTTGTCTTGGAACCATCTGTGTTCTCTTACCTAAGTATTTCTCATGTCCTACCTCCCAACCATAAAAGTTAGAATAAAACTCTTCAGGCTTATCTTGGTGGTATCTTTTAAGCATATACTTTTGCGCATAGATGTAATCCAAAGGATAGATGAGATGTTCTAACACATCTGCAGGCATGCTCTCAAAGGGTTTGAACATTCCCGGCAGAATTTTCATAATTGTAGTCATTATTGGATCCTCTTCAGGATACACAGAATAGAAATCTACTGTTCCATCATAGCTATGGACTATTGCCTTCGCTGATGGACGGATGTAGTTAAATTTCTCGTCCTTCGTAGAGTCCAATTCTGACATATTTAGATGATTTGAGTAAGGGAACTTATCTGATTTGGTGTATCCATGCACCATCCAAACCAAAGAGCTATCCTCCGTAATTATTGGATGTGCATCTTCGTCCCAATCAATCATTGGACATAAAGCCTCAACTCTTTCCTTAACCTGTCTACGCAACAAGATTCTTGAGTTCTCATTAATGTTTGGCTGCCCAAATACTAACTTAGAGTCGTACTCATATCCAAAAAACCACTTCTTCCAACCTGAACCAATATTAATTCCTGCCTTACCCTTATAGACAGAACGCCTTGTTTTATTTCCATCAGGAAAGTCATATTCTTTAATGTTTGTATTAACATAGAAGAATTTTCCTCCCTTGTTGTCCGCCTCTTGAAAATAAATCTTTGGAGATGGTTTAAGTTGTTTGAAGATTGGAAACCCTGTTTGTAAATCATACTCATTAGCTACCATTGAAAAGAAACCGTCCCCATGACCATACTCGTAATACTGAGTAATATAGGTCTTAGGATCTAAACCTTCCTGGCTTAACTCAATAGGAGCATACATCATCAAAACGCTATCTTCTCTACATATATCAATATCACCCACAATGTACTGAGGAAATTTGGTTACGTTCTCAGTTACAATCCTACTTGTCGCACTAAAGTCCAAAACTCTTGCATTACCGATAAGAACACGATTTCTCCGCACACTTTCGATAGTCAAGCCGGGCTTATAGGCAACTTCCTTTTTGGTCAACCTACTTGATAAGCCAAAACCTTCAAGGGTAGACTGAATATTATTATTGATATACTCTTTTTCCACATTACTCTCATTTGGCGCAACAACATAACTTTGAATCAATCCTGGCACAACAAGACTGTTCAAAAGCAATTGTATTCCCACGATATTTACTATAATATTTATAGGAACTGAGTATTCATCAGGCTTATGCTGTCCCCAAAAGAACCAAACTAAAGCATAGATTCCTGCTGTTACTATACCTACAATAATCCAATGGGTGTACGCACCACCTGACATAATCAACGGCAATGCAATGGCGAAAATTGCTATGCCGAAAGTTGCATGTGACAAGTTATGAAACAACTTGCTTTTTGACTTCACAAAAGTTATTAAAAGCGCAATAATAGACAAAGCTAAATAGATAAATTGGGAGGCTTTGCTAACAGGAATTCGAACATTTTTATCGGTGTAACCAACTCCGATCATATTCAAATTAGTACCCGCTTCATGACTCGAAGAAAGTAAATTGTAGAGGTCTAACTGAACGCCATAGATGGATACTAAGCACCAGACAGAAAACCAAACTCCTACTGACTTAGGAAAATGATCAAGGAACTCCTCTGTATCCCAATTGTTTCTGCTTGTTTTGACACCATGGTAAATAAAAGCCATAAGTCCCATAACTACAGCAAACCATAACACACTTGAGACAAGCATATCTCTAACAGACAAATCCATCAAATAAAATGCGTTATCCAAATTGAAAATTTTATCTACTGAAGCTCCCATTTCTCCGTAGTTCCAAAATTTCAATAATTCAAACCATTTTGAGCTTAATGTGCCTGCAAAAAGAGATGCGAGTGAAATGCCAACCAACCCTGATACTATACCATTTAGATAGGGTTTTAATTCCTTATTTTTTTTATATTCAATGCTTTGGTTGAACAAATAAGCAGAATACACGGTGAATAAAGTTCCCAGCACCGAAAAAATAAGAAAGAATGCCTTAAGTTGACCAAAATTCTGCAACCAAAAGACATCTTCACGACCAAGTTTTTTAAACCACCAAAAGTCAGTTAGGTAGCCTGCCAACAGATCATGGATAATTATCCCGACTAATGTGACTATAGGTAAAACCCAATGCCACCATCTCAGCCAAGACAATTTCGTTTCCTCACTCTCTTTATTAGAGTTCGCTTTCTTATCTCTACGATAAAAAGCCCACGCTCCTGGGACAAAGGAGAGAAGGAAAGTTGTTAAGAAGATAGTTAAATACATAATTTTCTTTTAAACTTTGTAATTTTAATGGACGACAAATCACTTTATATATACTACAAAATAAATGTCAATATATTTAAAATACAAAAAAAACACCAAACAATCCCTGTTTGATGTCTTTATTTTTCTTACTTCTAACCAGTATATTTATATCCTACTCTTTCTACGGTGTAAGCGTTTCATAATCAGATTTGGTCTAACTTTATTTTCTTCTCTTTTACCTCTCCGTCTGGTCATTCTCATCTGACGATAATATGATCATTTCACACTTCGTCAACTGTTACTTTGTAAAGATTTTCATTATTCTCTGCTAGAAAGCATTTCATGTTTTTTTTGAATGAAAGTGTTGCATTTGGATTTGGTATTTCATCGTCATATCAACTAAAGAATCTAAAGTTTTCTGAGTAAATCTTATCTCCTATACGAGTAAGAGCCTCATTTAAATTATCTCCTATATGGACTTTCCCTTTTTTGATATGTGTAGAGCGAGCAAAATCTTGAATCATTTTATCTATCTGAACTTTATACTCTCAAATTTTGCCATGATCTTCTAATACCAGAGCTTCAAGTTGCACTAGGACTTGCTCATCGTATGCAGCAACAATATCTTTTTTATACAGTTTTACTTTTCTAGCAAATTCCTTTAATTTTCGCTCATTTTTATAATATCGTTCATCTGCTCATTTGAATATATGCTTTACTTCATTTCCCTTTGCGTACATATCTGCAAAATTCAGTTTTATTCCACCAAGTTTTACTCCATCATTTAAAACTTCTTCAATTGATCCTTCTATATTATTTCATTGGTTATTATATTGGATATACATTCCTACTTTCAGTTCTTCTTGCCCGAGTGATCTCTCAAGTTTTTGAAGTTCTTCAGAATTTATCACGGAAATTATCTCCTTAAATACTTCATTATCTAAATTATCGCTAGATGAATAGCTCCTTTCTGTATAATCTATAAATACCTGATGCTGAGTGAGCTCAAAAATGCTTTCTTTGTATCTGTCTAAATAGACATACTTTTTGTGGTATCAATCAAGTCTTCTGCATATTTTTAAAAACGCTTCCCCTTCCCCTGTATTCTCCCCATACGTTTCTTGGCCCAAAATCATTTTCAACTTCATCTGATTTTCGAGAGATTCAATATACCAAGCATCTTCATCTTTGTATTCAATTTCAGCAGATACGATACTACTTTCTTTGAGACGAGAATCATCTTCCATTATAAGAATTGAGTCATCTTCTGATGAAGTGAAATCTTTTATCTTTCATGTTACCGTTTCTCCTTCGTTGGTAATGAGGACGACTTGCATTCCTGACCCTAAGAGATCTGGAGTCGCCATTCTTAGCTTTGGACTTTCGGCGTACTCGATATCTGGTAATTCCCCTTCTCTATACTTATTTAAAAGTAACTTTGCCTCATCTAATCACGATGCGAAAATTATTCAACTTGTCTCTTTTGTTCACTCTTCCATAGGTACAATAGGTGCATTTTTACGCATCATAATTTTTACCGCAAACTCCGCTTGGAGCTCGATTATTCTCATAAGTGCGTCTTCATCTACGTGATGTAAAATTTTATCGTTTTCGAATTTATACATCTTATCTTGCTTATTCTCCATAGTGATTGCTAAGGTTAAAACAATTATAATATACCCGATTCTTCGATTAAGTCAATTTTTCTTACTTTTTGAAATCTACCAACAGTGCCTTTGAGTAGTCTCAATGTAACTGTAAATCTTCAATATGCGCCTTATCAATCTGTTCTGTCAGTACAGCTAATGCTATTGGAGAAGCTCCAGCCGTCGCTCCAGCAAGCTGCTCTAGTTTAAATAGCATTTTTTTCAACATTTTCACATTAGTGAAAGAGACCGTTTCATGAGATATAGGTATACTATTTACAAATGCGGTAACTGGTAGATTATGCTTTCTTGCGAAGAGTATTCGGGGGAGATAGTGCTCCAGAAAATTATATGAAATTTCTTCAAGTACGCCTTCCGGACTATCTCTGTACTGATACATGATTGATTTTTTTGTTTCTGGTACCAGATGAGAACGACTAAAATTTATTACTATCTTATCATAATTCTCAGGGATAAGTTTCCATCATTGACCCGCTAAATATGCTTCTGCCTCCTCAAATAGATTCCTACTATCTTCCTTACTTACTTCTAGGTACGAGAGAAAATCACGAGAAGAGCTTCTTTTTACTGTATGTGATGCTCATAGTTCTTCTACAAGTTCTTCTATTGAAGCCGTTGAGATAGTATGCCCTAGTTTTGTCAGCCCATCTTTGATATCTTCTCGATCTTCAAACCACTCTTTTTTCTCATCTTCATCAACTACTAACCCAATTGTTGAAAGTTCTGAAACAGACAAATAATCTTTTTCCTTGATTAGCTTTGCAATTTCGTCTCTAAATTTATGCACTCGTTGTATACGATATTTTACTTCCCCTAATCATACTAATGCTGCTCACACTGCTGAAAGCATAAACAGAATTAATCCTATCATTCATCGATAAGATCAAATATCTCTGTACTCGTTATGTCCATACGGATCAACTACGCTGAGTATTTTTCTATGTGTATCAGCGACCACCTTTTCATCTACTTTTTTTCCATCTTTAAATTCTTTTGCAAGCTTCGTAAAGATTCTTTTTACTCAGGCCAATTGCCTTTGCGTCAGCTCTTGTCCTCACATAACTACTGTATACAATTTGTAAGGCTCTACTGCTCACAAATTTATATAGTATTCTCGTACTTCGTCTTCAGTGAAAAGCTCTGGGTATTTAACGACATCATGCATTTTACTTACTGCCCTATATGTTCTAGCTTGATCATTCCATGTAGGAAAATTATCTAAATGTTCTTGTGCATTCTTTGATACTACTTTTAGTTTTAATGAATCCATATCAGAAACATTCAGACATATCACACTCATTACTAAGCAAAAGATTGCTGATACCGTATATGGTGTACGCTTATTTTGATTTTCTGCTTCTAGAGTATCAAGCCGGTTGTCAATTGGAAAAGAGAGCTTGCCAGAATAAAGCTCATTGAACTTCTTCGCCAGCTCTTTCATTGTCTTTCTCCTTCTCTTTGTGTAAACAGCAAAAAAGGCTAGTAAGTATACTCCCAATGTACCAACAAGATATATAAAATAATCTCTTATATCACTGTTAACCTCATCTAAAAAGTCGTAGATTTCCTTTGCAAGTGGACTTCTATCTTTAATCATTGGATCGAGATACTGATCTAAGGTATGTTTGAATCAGTCTGATTTTTTTAACATATCTGCCGCATTCTTCTTATTTTGCTGACGAAAGTACTCTTCCACTGCTTGACTAAATCACACTCCTTGGCCATTCATATATCTGATAATTTCTTCTTTTGCTTGCTCATCGTCATGTATCTTAAATGATACATCGATTTGTGACTTGATAAAAGCAGCCTGATCTTCCATTATTTTATCAACTGCTTCATGCTTTCCTTTATAGAGCTCATCAAAAAACGGAACTGTTTCTTCAAAGTTATAGATATGAAAGATACTATCTACTTGTTGAGTAATTGTTGCACGCAATGTAGTCGTACTAATAATTTCATCTAAAGAAATAGTTCAATTCTTTTCACATTCTTCAGCAAGATATGTTATCGTTCTTCTTGATACTGATTCTCATACAAGGTCTTTTTCTTCAAGATACTCTTTTATAATTGTTCAGCTCGCCTGCCTCAGACCGTATTTCGGATCGTTATAGTGAAAAATAAAGTTTTGGTCTTTTTTTCGATCTTCATATGCTTCATCGGAAAATAGGTGTATTCTTAGTTTCTCAGCTAGATATTCGAGATCTTTCATATACTTCATATGGAGAAAGTTAATCACCTTCTCTTCTGCCTTTGAAGGTTGCTGATAAGAAGCCCAGCGGGGTTTGAAAAGCTTATTGTATATATTTTCTCTTAGCGTTGAATCTACTTGATAAGAGAAGTAGTTTGGATCATATTCTCATTTGCCGGTGAAATTAAAAGTATCTACTTGCACTCCAGCATACTTACTTCAACTTCACTGAATTTCTTCGGCAATTTCTTCTTCAAACTGCTTTCTTGTATTAAAAAACCAGTCTAAGCCTCATTCTCTTCCTTGTGATGTTCAATTCCCTTTTCCATTACCTCAGCCTCTTCACCCACTCCCTGTTCCGATTCATTCTCATCATGTATCCTGCTCATCGTTCTTTTCTTCTTTTTGGGGTCTTTGATGTCATAAGTTTTCGTTTGTTTCAAAATCAACATCCGGTACATTACCTGGCAATTGATCTTTAGGGCTTCTCGTAGCGAGCTCCTCAGCATTTTCTAAAAGGTAGTTCATTCATTTCTTTGCTTTTTCTGCATCTGAGATATCGAGTTTATCGATTTCATAGAAATAACTCTGTTGATATCTAATAATTAAATCTGTCAATGCATCTCTTGTTCATGGTGTTTGTAGAGAGTGTGATCTTGCTGCTATTATTCATTTTGTTCATCAACAAAAAAATGCGATAGCAACAGGATCAACAATATCCTCGCTGAATATTCTAATAACTTTTTGTAAATGTTTAGCATAGTCTCGATTTGGTGGCTGAGAGTCTGAGTTTTTATAATTATAATACAGTTTTGCTGAAAAATTTTCAAATCAATCATAGCCTCAATATGCCTTGTCTATCATAAGCATATTTAGTATATGAGGCGCATATGGATCATATTCGTCATATACATCGTGGTTCGTCAATTTATAGAGAATATGTTGTGTTATCGCTTCAGTAAGTCATTCATTTCTCATAGTTGAAGCTGATGTTCAAGTAAGTCCATGAACAAGTTCGTGTATGATAACATGTATTACTTCTCGCGTATTTCCTCTTTTGAGGAGTTCCTCATCTAGATAGACATCTTTATCAGTTGGATTATCAGCCCGTGATTTATATAGTCCAATGACATGGCCAGGCAGGTCCTCCACCCTAATTTCATCTACTATTCAAACCTCAAAATCAGCTTTTTTTACCGCGTCTTTTCAACGTACGGTTTTTATGGTTTCATAAAACGCCAACTTCACTAAATCAAAATCGATAACTTCGTTATTTTCTACCGTTTCTTCTAGGTTTGAAAAATCATTATGTTTGTGAAAGTGTCCAATTTCGTGTTCATGAGGATGTCCATGCTTGTGATGGTCAAATTCATCTTTATCAGGTATAGTTAGGACACTGATTCAGGTTGCTCCGTGATCATATAAATTCTCGTAATCTCTAAAAAGCAGTTCATTATCTATTTCTTCAGCTGGTATCGCATCATCATCTTTTTCTTGCCAAGGATACTGGATCTTCTTTCCGATAGGTCATGCACTAGTTTCTATCGCTATAGGCTCGTTGATTATCTCTGCAACTTTCGTTCAAACAACACTTAAGATCGCAATCGTTCCAATTCCTACATAGGTCCAGTTAACTGCTTTGGGTCTTTTTCTTAACATCTTCTTGAAAAGCTTCCGATGCTTCTCTTGATGAGTCTTTCAATCTCGTTCTTCTTCAAAATATGAAAAATAGCTCTTTACAGATTCTGAGTCTAGTTCATGCACGGCAGCATGACCTACATATCTTAATCATGCTGCTATTACTCAAGATACTTTGCTTAGCAAAGGTGCAAAATCGATATTATTTTGGAAATACAATCACTTAATTTCTTTCAACAATGCTTCTATTGTCTCCTTATCGTATCCATCTTGAACGCACATCTTGAGTAAGTCACAATACGCACAAAATATAAGTGGTTTACTATATCCTTCTCAAGTTTCAAGGAAAGGAAATGATTTAAGCAGACTCTTTCACTCCTCTAGTTTTTCAAAGGAAGCATAAAGCGGCTTCTTGTAAGAATATTCACGTTCTCCAAGAGTGAAATCTATTCCCTTTTCTCCTCTTTGATAGCCAAAGGTTGTTCGTTTTCTACGCTTCTTCTTCCTCTTTTCCTTTCATTCTTTTTCTATTTTTCCCTTATCTTCTTTTCCTTTTGATACCCAGGTACGGTCAAGAAAGGGATATGAGGTATATATATCTATCTCGCGAGGCTCCTCATCTACTTTAACTCATTTATTTCACCTAAATGACTCTGTATAAAAATTCTGTAAACTTTTTTCGATTAGGGCTTTGTAGTTTTGACGGAGAAATTTCTGTTGTTTGTCATTTTTTCCAAGCACCTCAAAAGCACTCTGATTATAGCCAGAGATATGTGTTGTAATATTTTTCGAATAAGAAAACGAGTCTAATCTAAATATCATATAAACCTATTTATAAATCATATACTTCTCTTCTTCACGCAGCCTAGCAAACCTTATTCGTGACAGTCCGTCCTTCAAAGACCTATACAGTTCTTCAAATGAAATACACTATTTGTGACCTCACATCTTGCTTTAGGTATAAAATGAATTCGTTTATCTGTTTTGGCTCTCACTACGATCATATTTGAAAATCTAATTCTTCATTCCATACGAGAGTATTTTAACGGTATTTATTTTTTTACGGCCGCATGTAATTCTTCGGTTTGCAAAAGAATTACTATAACTAGCTCAGTCTTTCAACTCTATGCTTTTATTGTCAAGCATCCAAATCATTCTCGTATCTGTTTACTCTTTTTATACAATTGTTTTCTCGATTTGATTTTCTTTGAGCACTATAATGAAAAATCTATGCTCAAACGTATACTTTTATATGTAAATCACAATCATTGTCAATACTTATAATTCAATGAATATTCTTTGATATAAATAAAAAGCGTGCCTAAACACGCTTTTCTACAACTTTAAAGGAGGTTTGAATTTGGACTCACTCAGTCTGTTATAATCACATTGGGTGCAATCTTCACCTTTGGAAAGAGATTCTTCTTAGCTAATTTAAACCGCTTGTCAAATTCGTTAGGCACCTTTCTCTTAATATCTTTAATAAAATTTCTAATTCCATGTAATACGTAGGCAACTTGCATAACATCTACCTCTCATCCAGTTGTTAGATACTTTGTACTTAACTGCTTCGGGTTTTGTGCTACTAGTTTTGCAAATGCTATATAGTTGAGCATTTTTTTCTCAGCAATACCCAAGCGACCATCAGGTCAAATGGTAATTCAGGTAATTTCTTTAGCAGTGGCTGATAATGGTGTCCACATTTTTTCTTTTTCAAACTTCAGCTTTCGATTATTTTGCCCTTGCACAATTTTTATCAAACGTAGTCTAAGCTGTTCAAACTGGTCTTCATTTTCTGCTCAATCAACTCATTTCAGGGACTTGTCAAGTATTCAAATTTGTGTAAAGATTTTCTCTTTGTGGCTGTTGAGTTTCGCTTTTATGAATTCATTATCACGGAGACCTTCTAATCACTGCTTAATTAAAATGATTGCATTGTAGGTACGACGCTTCGAGTCTTGATCTTCAAATATTTTTTCTGCAGGCGTTTCTATATTTATAAATCAAACTAACAACTGCTCTACTTGTAAGAGTATTGAATCTATTTCTTCTCATACCGTAGTTGGCTCATTTGAATTATTTTTTACTTCCTCTCCTAGTTTCTTTATTTTCTTTATCACTTTATGAACAGCCTTTGAAAATTCTCAGAAGTTTTCAAAATATTTAAAGCTGATCGCCATATCATCAATATATCTTGTGAACATAGGATTTACTAAGATCGAATTCTTATCATTGAGTGCTCAAATGATTTGACTATCCGTCTTTCACATAACGATATTTAACATACGAGCACTTGTAGGTGATCATTGAGGTAACTTTCCTTCATGAGAAGTTAAGGTTGTTAGCACATCAACAAACGTCTTTCTTTGTTCACTATCTAGATATGGATATGAAAGATCAAATATTTTTTCTAATCATCCGTTTAAATTTGCATTAATTCTTCCTGCATCTACTGAAGGGTATGCACTTGCGATATCAGTTGTTAAAAGATACCCAGACTGTCTATGAAAATTAGCGTTTTTACTTGGTCTGGTTCCTAGTTCTCATCATTGCACTGCTGTCGAAACAGGCACTTGTCTCAAGTTAACTAATAAGCTTTTTTGCAATCTTTTTAGCGGAACACTTGGTGCTGATATCCTTCTTTTCTCTTTACTTTTTCCTCACTTATCAACGAGAAAATCAAAATACCCTCATGTTAATTTCTTTTCCACGTCACTTCCTCTGAGAGTAACCATTCCTGTTGATTTTGGGGTTAATCTTTGTTTTAGCGTTTCTTTTAACGAGTTTTGAGAACAATTCAAGAAATGACAAAGTGCTTTCAAGACTTGCTTATCTCTCAAAATTGGCATAATTTCTTTTGAATCTTCCCATTTTATAGCTTCCATCAACTCTCGTAACGTAAAATAAAACAAAGATATTGTACCTAGCTCCTACCCTGATTATCAGTCTACTGGATTCTATTGTATATCCTCTTCTTATCGAATTGGGGGTGTCACTTATTTTGTGTACCCCCATAATTGGTTTGTGCAAAAGGATTAGGGAAAACTAGGGAAAACTCAGTAATCTTACATGTAAGCTTACATGTATGCATACAAGCATAAAGCTCTGAAAATCAGTAAGTTACAAGGAAAAATAACTTAAAATAACTGAGCAATAACTTATAATAACTGAAGTCCCGAAGACCCGTGTACCTTAAGCACGCAGTTAGATGAATCCTTACTCCAGCCTATCGCGAGAGTATCTACCTCAGAGGGTATACGGACATCTGTGATGGGAAATCCCATTCAAAAAAACCTGCCCTCAAGCTATATTTATTACTAAACTTAAGTCAATATACTTTTTTCATTTATCTATAAAAAAACCTATCTTAAGAAAGGTTTTTTCTAAACTTGCTGTATTATCGTCTTTTTTTTTCAAGTTGGGGCGATAGGTTATTCCTACTCCCCCAAAATTGGTGTGTACTAAAATGGTCGTGTGAATGGTTCACATAAATTTATGAATGATTCACATAAATTTGTGAATGGTTCACATGAATTTACGAATGATTCACAAAGCTCGCAAATCTTTGATTATCAGGCTATTATAAGCTAGATAACGCCAGATAACAATTCCATGGAAATTCCGAGAAATTTCCAGAAATTTCCGTAAATATTCATGATCTTCAGGACCTTTAGTAGGCAGTTAGACCATCCTTACTCCGGCTTAACGCGAGAGTATCTACCTCAGAGGGTATACGGACATCTGTGATGGGCACTACCCATTCATTAGTTCTGCACTCAAACTATAAATCTTCAGATCATGAAGTCAATATATTCTCATTCTTTACTCATTTTCTGGAAATAATCCTTCTTTGATAGCCTTTTCGTAATATCTCTCAAAAATTGATGCCGTCTGCTGAGAATACCCCATTACCTTCTTGTTGTGCGCTCTACTTTTCTCTTGTGTAATTCATTCCTCATTCCGCAATCTCCCATCACTATTTTGGGCGAGAGCTTGTAACTTATCAAGTGTTTTGGCAAATTTTGCTTCTTCATTTGACTGCTCTTCATACATGATTCGTAAATCATGAAATTCTTTTGCTTCTTTTTCCGGCAGCTGACTAAATAACTGATGAGCAGATTTTTTTTCACGTTCCTCTTTTTATTTCTTTCCTTTCTCATCAAACGCAAACACATCCTTTGCATAAATTTCTACTAAATCATGTACAAGGATAATTTTTAGCGTTAGAAGGAGGTCTACATCAGTATATCATAACTCGTCTTTTAGCAGTATTGCAAACATACACATGTGTCGCTCGTGTTCTGCGTCATTTTCTCTTCTTTGAATCCCTCAGACATACCCTCTTCTAAAGGTTCTTTTAAACTTATCTAACTCTGCTAGAAAGTCGATTTTCATCTGAATTTTATCCATCTTTCTTTTTTTTATGTAAATACTTTTCTTCTATACTGATCATGCTTTTCACTTCAAAAGACTTCAGCAAAATGAACAGTTAAGGCCTATTGACTTCTTCTTCATTTTATTTATTTTATCTTTATTTTATTTCAACTCTATTCTATGTCTATTAGCTTGTGAGACCTAAGACGATATGAAGGAATCAAGAATGCAGAAAGATATGAAAAGCCAAGAACGAGACTTGGGTACCATGTTGATTTTCTCTTAAAAAACCTTTGATTCAGAAGTCTATGAGACTTTGCAGCGGCTGATCCCGTGACCTATAGGAAACTCAGCAAACTCTGAAGAAAATGACTCATGTATAAAAACGAGATGGAGCCCCTTCTCAAATCTAGATCTAGTAGCATCCTGATGAAGAGTAACGGACGTCTCGTTAAGACAGATCTTAATGATTACTCACTTAAAAGCTGAGACAAGCTTAACGAATACCTTCGTGAAAATTGGCAAGGTCTCAATCCTTCAGTTACTATTACTCTTGTGAACGATTCATGAACAGAAAGAGAATTTGAAGTTATTAATTATATCAGTCGTGATGGTCTTTGATGAGCTATTTACTCACAAAGCTGGATTAGTGATTATGTGAACTATATTGTGGTTCGCGAAAATCTCTGAGGCAATGATCCTGAGTATTGAGAAGAGTTTATTATGCCTATTAGGTTAGATCAGTAGTTTCTTCAGACTGTTTAATAACTTTTTTAAGAATATATTTAATTAACTTTATTCATGTCAAAGAAAGCACTCGAATTAAGCTTTGATAGATACGATGAAACTGATTTAATTTCCGTTTTAAAGTTTGCCAGTAGTTTTCTATCGTCAAAATCAAAAGCTATCGCAATATTAACCATTGATGAAGAACCAAAACATGAAATAAATGTTTTTCTTATGAAACTATGAAATGAATTGGCAGAACTTAGTGTTCTCGTCTCTTGAGAAGAAGTTGAAAGTTGACTAAAGATAACACTTTCGAAAATTGACGAAAATATTCCCTTATCAACACTCACAAAACATACTATATGAGACGTCTTAAATGAGTTAGAATGCCTTTCTGGTAAGACTAAGACTAAAGACATCCTTCTCGGCGTATGTAGTCAAAAAGGGGTGACTAATTTGTTTGATTTTGTACATTCTTTTTCAGAGGACTCATTTAAAGGTATTAAATGAATAGGTAAATCGACACGAGTCTGGATCTGTACGGATATGAGAGATTTTATTGATGAGCAATATACAGAATGACAATGAGATATCATTATGAAAAAATTTAGACCTAATCCTAAGTGGTTTTAAACAAGAGAAGCTGCTTCCTCCCCTATTTTTTCAACGATATCCTCATCGACACAGTGACCTCCTTCATAGGTATTCAGTTGATACTCATCAGGAACTACTAAGTATCAAATATATCCATTTGTGTAGGAACTAAACACCATATGCTCTGGCACGATTCCTTTTTCTTCTTTGAAAAGAGAAAGGATTTTTAACTTGCCTTTCACGGTAAGCTCTCCTGGAAGCATTACGATATAGATATCTCACATCTTTTTTACAGATATCTCTGCACTTTGAGGAAGGCAGTCCATTCATTCTTTTTTCATTAAATACTTCACTTTTCTCACAAGAGGATCAACGATTGGTAGTGCTGCTGATAGCAAATTAAGCTTTGTAAGCGAATATGATCACATTACTCTCCCTTCTGAATCTAGTAAACTTGGTCTGTGCGTTTTTTTTCTTACTTTTGCTATCTTGGTCCAAAGCTTACTAACCAGCTGAGCATGTGTAGGTCATTTTCCATCAAAAGTTCCTTCTATAATTTTTGGTCATATCGCTCACGTCACATCTATCCTTGAAAATGACTGTTGTATAGACGGATGAATTTCTTTCCTTTCTTTCCCGTAAAGAACTTCTTCTAACACTGTTTTTGCTAATCACCTTCATATCTCTTTCGCACGTTTCCATTCGGTCTCTCTTTTTCTTTTTTTAGGATGGACCAACTCAGAGTAAGGTGACATATTTCAAGCATTGCTAGGTACGACTGATACAACTACATCTTCTCCTAAGTGCGCGTTAATAGACTCACGAAAAAAGGTTATCCAATCCCCATGAGGTACTCGATTCTCATTTCAAAGACAGGTTGGATGAGGCCCTCAAAATACTTCAAGTCAGTGAATATATCACTCCTTGTCTTTAAACACAAATATATCTAGTGTTTGATCGACTAGTGGATCTTGTACATTGAGTCTATCGTGAAAAAATCTCCTTAATCACATTGTTCTGACAAATTCTACATCACACTCTTCAAGTGCATCTTTTGCTTGAAGAACAACTTCAACCGACTTCTCTACTAATTCTTCGACCCATTCCTCACTTTTTCCTCCTGCAGATGCGTCATATAATGCCACTCCTACATGCCCTCAAAAACTTGCATGCGTATGGGTAGCTGATACGGAAATATGGACCTTTTTGCTTTCTATTTGCAGCGCATCAATTACTTCGTTTCTTATACGATTGATGACTCCATTTCCCCAAAAGCACACATCTCCACAGATAGTAATAAAAATATCTTCCCCAACTTTCTGATAATGCGCCTGCATTTCCAAATTTGCATGTATTTTGTAACAGCCTTCTTTGTCTGGGCGGTTTTTTTGAAAGTTTGCGTATCATAAAAATCATTGATCAATATCGGTCTTTAAGTTGACCGAACCTCAGCCATATTCTAACATATATTTTTCTTTTTCTTAGTTGCAAAAAATGTAGTTACCATACGGATCGAGCAAAGAAAATCAAAGCTCACTAATCAAAAATCACACGTTTTTTACGTGTGATTATTTTTTTGTTCTCTTCGGCCTTTTCTTAGCAATTATCAAATAGCTCACATAAGGTATCTTCTAAGTCGATTGCTGGATTCTCAATCTCTAGCTGAAGAGTCATTGTATTGTTTTGCATATCCGTGTGAGTTTCCTCGAGTCAGGTATAGACTTTTACTTCTATGTCATAATTTCCAACATCAAGAAGTATTTCTTCAACATCATACATTAACCTACACCCAAGCTCTGGAACAGCATACTTTCCTGATCACAGGTGTTCACATGATCATGACATTTCTCGCATATCTGCTTTTTTTACCAGTATTCAATCCTGCTTGATAGATATCTGTGCGGTAACTTGTTCTGAACGTGCTAGATTATGTTCAAGCACAACTTCAACTTCGGCAATGTCCCCTAGATCAAACACGTTATTACTACTACTAACTCATGATCCATTACTCATTATAAACTGCATAGCAACAATGCGGAAATCAGGATCTATTCCTTTTGGTATGGTTCTTTGTGCTATTTCACGTTCTAACGCATAGTGTATTACCTCTAAGTAAAACTCGACCATGACACTTAGTCCATCGGTTGCAAGCATTAGTTCGATTCTTTTAAGCCTTTCATTAATCCGTTTTAGGTGTTCTGCTACTCCTACTTTTTGTATATTTCCCTCTGCTCGTCCTTCAACAAAATCTTGAATTGTTTTAGCTGGAGCTTCAAATTCTGAACCACAGGCAAGAGGCAAGACACGTGCATTATCTCCTGCACAGTGCTTTGTTATTATTATTGAATCATATTGAAAACTTATCGATTCAGTTTGCCAAGCAGATTGAGTTATTGAAATCATTCATAATGCGCACAAAGTGAAAAGTGCTTTTTTCAAAAGAGTCATTTTTAAATATTATTTTTAAAACATTACTTTACCTCACTTAGATGTAATGACTTTTTAGTCTTATACAATATTATCGTTTATTTATACAATAAACTTGACATCACAAACATCTTCATCATTCTTTTACTATTATTTTCGTCTCATTCTTTAACCTATACCCAAACACTTCTTTATGGAACAACTCGATCATATTAGAAAAACCATACAAAAAAAAGCGTGGTCTCGAACCCGAGAAGAGTTTGTCTATCGCATTATGAGTCGATTTCCTGTTGTTCTGTACAAACATGATTGAGTTGTTTCCAGACATCCGAAAACTTCCAGAGTCTTATGAGTCAAACATATGACGGAGTTTGAAGAATACAGACAAGATATCCCTTTTCTTGAAGAAGAGGAAATTGTCCGAAATGATTTTTTTCTTACCTATCAAAAACTTTTTTCTCGTGTTTCGCTCCCTGCTATTATCTTCTTTTTTGAGAATGAGAACTGCGAATATGCAGATGCAGTTCTTGGTGTAAAAAATGTGTATCTAAGCTTCGTTGCTTCTAAGGGATCTGAAAACGTTTGTTACAGCTTTAGTGTTAAAAGCAAATGTATCAATATTTTTAATAGTTTTCTTGTGTGGAATCATTGTGAAAATATTTACTCATCAAAATGAATCACCTCCTCATATAATATTTTCTACTCCAAGTATATCTGGAACTGTCGTGATTGTTGGTTTTCTCATGGACTGATTTGATGTACGGAGTGCCTTTGATGCACTGACCTAGAGAATGCTTCATACTGCATTGAAAATAAACACTACTCTCAAGAAGACTATCAACGCCTTAAACAGTGATATATTAATAAGCAGTTGCAAAAAATTATCGATGGATCCTACTCACCACCAGAAGGAAGAAACTTTTGTATTTCTTCAGACAAGGTTACATGATCTTACATAATTTCATCGGAACACGTAGAAAACTGATATTTCGTCCAATCTCTCCGTAAAGGGAAAAATCTCTATGTTACTTGATCATGATCATGATGATGATCATCTGACCAAGCTAATGTTTTTTCATGATGAGGTACATCGCATTTTTATAACATCATGTGATGAGGAAGAAGCTGCGAGCATATTTATTGTTCCGCAAATGTTGTCGCATGCTATAACGTCTTTTACTCCTACTTTATGGACTCATGTTCCTACTGCTTTTGATGTATCTGACTCAAAAATAAAGAATATTGTCTTTTTAATAAACAATATAGTAAGGAAGACCGATATGAGCATATAGACCGTCTGACTCAGTATATGGAACAACAGGAGGTTCTCTGAGATTTTTTCCCATGATCAATGAGTCCTTTTTACTTTAATGACAGTGCTGCCGCCCTTGTCCTTTGAGAGACTGTTAGTAAGGAGCAAGTTCTAACTGATGGATATCTCTGGAGGGATGAGTCTATTGTTATCGATCTTCCTGAATGAACCACCTGTATTTCATCAGCTGATCTCAGCAATTTCGAAACTCGAACTACAGACTGAATTTCAATTGATCCGTCTATCCTCCAGCAGGTCATAGAAACACCTACCTGAGATAAATATAGAATTATAGCTATGGAGCTTGCTTTTCTTCAGAAATACTGACTTCCTCTCCCTAGACGTCATCGGTTAGAAAGATTAAGAAGCATGTTTCGCCTTTACTAATAATTTTTTCGCATGAGCCTTCAGCAACGACAGAAGATTATTCAAGAAAAGAGAAAGCAAACTACTTGGGAAGACTATATCCATCAACTTGCGAGTTGGCTTCCATTGGTTTTTTATAAGATAGGAGAAGGTATTGCTATCTCTAGGTATCCAAAAACTGATAGGCTTGATCGTATCGTTTCACCTCAAACTTTTGAAGATGAAAAAGGGGATTTCCTAAAAACCTGACCTTGATACCAGTCTGGTGTCGATTTTTTTGACCAGATGGTTGCACTTTATAGACAAGTACCCCAACCTGCAATTCTTAGAGATCCTTTGAGTGAAAACGTTAGATATGCAGATGCAGTCTGGTTTGGGAAAAATGTTTACCTAAGCTTCATTGTCATAGATAATTGCGAGAATATTGCTTACTCCTTCTATATCCAAAATAATGTCAGGAATTGCTACAACAGCGTTATGGTATGGAATCATTGTGATAACGTCTATCATAGTAGTTGAGTCATTCATTCTAGTGACATATTTTATTCATCATGCATTCTTAATTCGTCTTCTTGTTGGTTTAGCACTAATCTAGTTTGATGTAATGAATGCTTATTTTGCGATGGTCTCGAAAACACATCATTCCATATCCATAACACCGCTTATTCAAAAGAAAATTATTTTAAGAAAAAAGAAGAGCTCCTGTCTCAGAAACACCAATTTTCACAACGAGCGCAAGAAATCTCACCTACAACTGAGAATTGGTGATCAAAAAATGTCGAATGATATTGCTGTCTAAAATCAACTGACCTACATCAAGCTGCTTACTCCTATAGAATTCATGGATGAAGAAATGTCTTATTTGCTTGAGATGAAGAAGGAAAAAAAGAAATCTACGATGTTGTTTGAGCTGATCAGATATGAGAAGGAAATATGTATGCCTGCACTAATATGTGAACTTCCTCCCATTCATACTGCAGTGACTGCTGCCAAATTACGCAGAGTTTCTACTGTTTTTTCTGTATCCAATGCTCGTATTGTTTTTGATGTGTTTGACTCAGTAATGCTTCCTACTGTATTCTTAACAAGCAATACACCAAAGAAGAACGACATCGTATTGTTGACGAGATCTGTGCAGACCTGAATCAAAAATGAACCTTATGAGACGTTTTTCCTGCTCATATGAATCCCTTTTACTATAACGATACTTTAGCTCATCTTATTCTTCCAAAGGAGAAAGAAGAGGTTACAAAAAAAGGATATCTGTGGAGAGACGAAGATGTACGTGTAAACATCCCTGAATGAAAAGATATTGTCTCTTCTACTGACGTACAAAAGTGACTCCTTGATTGAAAATATTCGTACTCTGACCTTCCCTGACTTATTTTATCTGATGCAGGTTGAGATGTCTTCACTATCCAGCAATTGGAAGCTGAATTCCTTGAAAAGTATCAGTTACCTTTACCAGAACTGCATTGGTTGAAAAGAATTAAGAGTCATATGAAGTGATTATAAGGTATAACCAATTCATTTAAATGGAAAGAAAAACATTCATCAGCAAATTGCTAAAATTACTGCCTTTAAATGAACTATAAGCAATTATATGAGGT
>JAHDCT010000051.1:0-7085 GCA_020629735.1 bacterium
AACTCCAGTGAGTATTCTCATAGAAGACATTATCCACATCAATAATAGAATTGAAGAAAAAAGATATTTCTACATGGATATCAAAAAAGAAGGAATCATACTTTTTGACTCAGGAAAATGTTCGTTAGCAGAAGCAAGAGAACTAAGCAAAGACGAAATTCAGGAAATGAAAAAAGTTGATTATACGATCTGGTTTTGAGGTGGAGATGAATTTCTTGCGGGATACCAAACCTTCCTTGAAAGAGAATACTTTAATTGAGCGGCATTCATGCTTCATCAAGCCGCAGAAAGATTTATCTCAGCTCTGCTACTTATTAAAACAAGTTACAAACCTAAAACACATGATTTAGATATACTTTATAAAAGCGTCTGTGATATTGATTCATCACTTAAAGGTCGATTTTGAGATAATGAGTCACACCTTTTTTCACTACTCAAAAAAGCCTATGTTGATGCAAGGTACAACAGCACCTATTCAATTACAAAAGAAGAAGTCCTCAAATTAGAAACAAAAATACATCGATTAAGAGATAGAATTGAACTACTTTGTACTAAAGAAATCATATAAAATCTAACATAGAAATCGCTTATACAAAAGTATGAAAAAAACACACAAGCAATAACACAAAAATCTTTCATAACAACTTCTTAGACTACTTCTTCAACTTTTCTAGAATAGAAAACAAGTACAAATTACGTACTTGTTTTTAATTTCACCTTCTCTATGAAACCTAGAGAAAAATTCCTTGCTTACTGAGCAAGAAAAATGGAGTCTTATGAACTTCTTTCACTCATTTTATGATCATGAGTAAAAAATAACCCAGTAAAAACTCTCGCAAAAAAAGTACTTACACTCATTGAACAAAAATGAGACAACATAAACATACAAGATCTACAAAAAATAAAAGGAATTTGAAAATTAAAAGCTTTACAAATTCTTTGAGCATATCACTTAGGAAAAAGACTCTTTTTACCGTCACAAAATCCATTACTAAGCATTGGAGACATTCTTCGTGAGGTTCATCAACGAAGATTTAAAAAAAAAGAATATCTCATTTGCCTTACATTAGATGGAGCAGAGAAGCTCATTAAAAAAAGAGTCATAACCATATGACTCCTTAATAAAAATCTCATTCATCCAAGAGAAATATTTGCCGATGCCATTCAAGACAGAGCGAACAGTATTATTCTGGTACATAATCACCCTTCTGGAACGGCGAAGCCAAGCAATGAAGATATTCAAGTAACTCATATAATTCACGAAGCATCTCAACTAATTTGAATTAAGTTAGTAGATCACATAATAGTCACCGCACATGCATGGTTTAGTTTTAAAGAAGCATGAATACTCTCCTACTCAAGATAAAAGCTTATACATAAAAAAAACTTTACAAAGCCCCTCAAACAAGTACTAAGGCACCTTTCTCTTCATCAACTTCAATTCAGGTTATCATAAATCTCTGTAGTCAATCCTCAGTATGTATGTGAAAATAAACAGAACGATGTTTAGGCATTCCATATTGTAAGAAACAAAGACACTCAAAAAAAGTACCCAATTGAAGACTAGACATTATTTTTTCAACAAATAAAAAAGGCAACTCAACAACTAGTATGTCGCCAAACCCCCTATGAATTACATCTTCCAATCAAGACAGATAAAATACATATGGTCTAGAGTTGAATCGCCTTTTTTCTACCTCAATAAGCAATACATAGTTGGTTTAGCACACGTAATATATGCATAACAATTTGAAGCAACAGATAAAAAGTATGAAAAAAGTACGAAAAAAAAATCACTCAAAGAGTGATTTTTTTTTAATACAGATAAACGAACAAATTATTTCTTCTTATGGATATTATTATGACCATCCATGATCAAACTAGCGACCGTGTTTAATCAAAGAAGAAAAGCCATAATTCACAAAGCTCAGTTCGTCGTAATATTACTAGGAAGAAGCAAAAGTACTGCTGCTAAAAGAAAGAAACCAATAGCAGTCAAAAGATGTACAAGCCCTTCTCCGTGTCCTGAATGTTTCATAATAATATAAGAGGAATAAAATAACACCTAATTACTGTAGTCATTTAAGAACATTTTTCAAATTTCTCTCTCAAGCACAAGCAAATAAACTTGACTAATATCACATTGGGAAAAGATTTTCTAAGTTAATAATTTCATCTTGAGTTGGCACAACTACAGTGTGATTTGGAACAAGCCCACTTTCAGAACTCAAATCAAGACTAAATTTAACAGATTCATAGTCATCATCAAAATCAACCGTTACCATCATATCAAAATTTGATACATACAATCATCAACTCCACGTAAGATCTAATCATACCTCTGTATCGTTTCACGTCAACGATCATGTCATATGAAACTCTTCTCAAACAGACTTTCCTTCAACAGCAAAAGAAATTTCTTCTTCCATCCATTCATTTGTTTCATAATCATACGATTCAGTCATAAACGATCAAACAACGTTCAAAACGCCATCACTATAATCAATACTTCATATATACAAATCATCATCTCGAAGAGGAATCTCTAAAGAGACAATTTCAGAATCTGACCAAGATATAAGTGGAACATTAGCAATCCTTCTCAACTCATCAGGCATGTGATCTCCAGCAAATGTATCAGTAATTCACATACTAATAATTCAATTCTCTGATTCAAAAAACATCATTCATTTCCCATCAGTATGATTCATCATGTTAGCCCAATCTTCAATACATCATCACACAATAGATGCATTTCCTTCTCATAAAATTCATGCAGATAATGAAGCACATGCTAATGGATTCATTCATGCATACATTCTATCTCATTCAATTGCATATACTTGCATTCGATCTTGTTTCATAACATGCTCAAGATGGCCAAAAACTTCTAATTGTTGAGCCGCCATCATTCCAAAAATATCTCAATTAACTCATAAGGGGATATCTATATATTTTCCTTTAATAAGATTAGCGTATTCTAACATTGCGTTAAATTCCTGTGCTTCATACTGTGAATCAAATTGAATATCTCATAACTCAACATCTAAATTATCAAGTTTAAGATACATATGACCATCTACATACTTCATTTCAGCTCATACGCTTCAAGAAGTAACAATGTTCTCTGATGGCGACATAACATTAATATCTCACACAAGTTTCATCTGAGCTTCAAATTCTCATGTTTCTAATGAACTAAGTGAATCTATATCAAACTCAATATCTATATCAGAACTCGCATCCATTTCCTCAAGCTGCAAAGAAAATAAGGCTTTCATGGTTTGTTCTACCCATCAATTTGGTTGTTCAGAAAATCATTCTCACATAACTATTTCTCTTAAATTATCCATAGCTGGCAACAAAGGATTATGAGCCGTAATGCTTGACCCATACTTTTTAAGCATAAGAACATTCCCAACATACTTCTTTAAAGACATCGTAAGGTCTTCGTATGACCATGGAAATTCTCAAGACCAAGCTCAATATTCACAGTATTCTTGAGCATTATACAACATTCAAAGGTACTCTTCAGTATATATTCTTACAAGATCTTGCAATTCAGGATCAGAAAAAAGTCTTTGAATAATTTTTGACTCAGCTTGTTTTTCAAAAATTTGAATCATTGAAGTAAGCGTAACAAACTCAGATTCTGAGTACTCACAATACATGCTTTGTGATGAAGTGGCACCTCAAAAAAGAAGTAATCATCACAAAAGAGTTACAAGAATTTTTTTCATTATACAACAAAAAGTAAAAGAACAAAAAAACTACTTCACTATACTATTTTTTACCATAAGTGCAATTCACAGGGCATCAGCTGCATCATGCCACGCTAACTCTTTATCATTAAGAGAAAAAATTTTTCTCACTACAGCAAGCATTAGTTCTTTGGAAGCTGAACCATTTCAACTTACATACTTTTTAATTTCTTGTGGAGTCCATTCATATAAAGGCAAAGTGTGAGAAGCAAACAACATTCATAGTACTCACCTTGCCCCATATACAAATTCAGCATTAGACTGATTGCGAGTAGTAAAAAATAATCTTTCCATTCATACAGCTTGAATAGGATATTTTTGCAAAAGGTCAGAAAAAAATTGGTAAATTTCTACCATTCTTCAAAACTGATCCTTTCTTTTTGTTCAAGAATTATCTTGCAAAATAACTCAAGAAAGAACAACCTGCGCATTCTCATCAATAAGACCATATCATAGTTTACGAATACCTGGATCAATTCACAAATACATAGCAAAGAAATTTTAAAGCGAAATGTTTTTACAAATCGATAACAAGTTCAACTGGGCAATGATCACTTCACATAATATCTTGTCTATGTCTACATGATTGAACTTTATCCAACAATCAAGAACTCACCATAAAGTAATCTATACGCCGTCATACATTTCTCTGTCTCGCTCAAGCTCTATAACTCCATCGAGTATATTCGTCTAAAGCGTCTGGTGACAAAGTACGAAACATATCTGAAAATCAACACGTCTCCATAAAATCTCCTATTCTTTTTCTTTCTACAGGAAGAAATCAAATACTTTTTTGATTTTCTTTTGGCCTTGCAATATCAATTTCAGTGTGAACAATATTCATATCTCAAGTTAAAATAATCTCATATCACAACTTCTGCTGCTCAAGAATATATGACTCTAATTCGTCATAAAATGAAAGCTTGTACGTTAACATTTCAGTTCCATCAGCTCTCGTTCCACCATTAGGAAAATATCAGTTAATAAGCAAAACTTTACCAGGTAATTCTATCTGCGTCAATCTACCATCCTCATGAAATTTCTGAGAATGGGAAAATTCACTACAAGCAGAAAGTGGAGAAACTTTAGAAAAAATTGCTGTTCATGCATATCAAGCCCTTTGACCTGCATGCCGACAAATATGAGGCATATTCAGTAATCTCATCTCAGCTGGCATTTGATGATGAAAAGCTTTTGTTTCTTGCAAACACAAAATATCTGGCTGTTCATTGTTCATAATTCCCAAAAAATCCTTCTTCTTAACAGCACGAATTCAATTTTCATTCCAAGTCAGTATTTTCATAACAATTTCTCTCTTCTAAAAATAAAATACAATACTAACACCTATAACTAAATAGGGACAAAAAACTAATGAATCATTTTTTTAAATACATACGCTTAAAAACAAAAAGCCTAAAAAAATATTTTTAGGCTTTTAGGGGCATAGAAAATGAATCTATTTTCTATACGTCTCTAAATAATACACGAGAGAAGAAAGAAGAGAAAAAACCAAAATCGCTAAAAGCAAAAGCAAGTCTACTTTAATAACCTTCTGTGTGGTTTCAGGTAACTCAGCACTATTATGATCATCTTCTGAAATCAAAGAAGTAACATCTGAAGAAGCAGAAAGTTTTTCTTGATACATATCACACATGAATCTCAAATCAAGAACTCAAGCCCCTAAAGAAGGGTCATCTAGCGTTCATGTGTGATCTAAAATGTCTTGAAAACTCAATCAATAAGACATTGCCAATCCAAGTCATCAAGCAACAGTAGGTGAAGCTTCGGAAGTTCCATTGTAGGGGTTATAGGTATTATCCAAATCTGTGGTAAGCATATTTACTCAAGGAGCAGCAATATCAACCCAAGGTCCGTAGTTTGAAAAACTAGCTTTTTTATTCTCTTCATCAATAGCAGAAACGGCAATTACCCAATCATACGCAGCTGGGTAAAACTCCTCTGACTTATTATAATTTCATGCCGCTGCTACTAAAGTCGTTCACTCAGAAGCAACCTTTTTAGTAACTCTTTCAAGCATCGGTACTTTCCCATACCCTCACCACGATAAGTTAATAATATCAGCACCCAATTCATACGCCGTAGCAATTGCTTCTATTCCATTGGTAATATCTCTTCAATGGGCAGAATCTCTTGTTGATTTAACAAGAATCAAATCAGCCTCTGGCATTACTCATCTAATACCAAATCAATTATGACTAGCTCAAATGATTCACGCTTCCTTTGTTCCATGATTCCAGGATGTTTCAATCTTTGGAATATGTACATCGTTATCTCTATCAGCTTCATCGTACACTTTATAAATACTATCCTGCAAATCAGGATGTTTCATATCAAATCAATTATCTACAACTGCAATTTTAATAGGACGAGGGCTTGGCAAACATGACAATGTATCATCTAGTCAAATATGATCTAAATACCATTGATAAGACTCCTCTTCTTCAAATGATTGAGTTGTAAAACTGTTTAACGCATCTTCTTGAGATTGTTTATCTTCTTCAAGAAGAGGTTCATGAGGAAACACCAAATTAGGATTTACAAAAACCAACTGCTCATTAAGTGAGTCTTGAAAACGCTCATCGTTATCAAGTAGTTCAGCAAAAGCTGCAATATCTAGATAAGTCCCATCATTCAATTTATCTCATGAATATTCTACAATATAATCATAATACAACTTCGTCTCTTTAAAGAGAAATCTAATATCTGCAACAGAATCACCATACGTTTGCATAATAAGTTCAATTGAGTTTTGAGCAAGCTCTGCAGCTTTCTCATCATCACTTTCCTCGATACTCACTAAAATTTTTCCTTCTTGAATATTAGCTTCTACACGTGGATCATAAACTACAAGAGATCAGTCAGTTTCAAAACGAGTGCTTAATTGGTCTCGTTCATTCTCAGACAAAGCTAACCAAGCTTCTTGAGCCGGTATTCAAGAAGATCATCTACAATCTAAATCAGCTGCAACAGCATCTTGAAATTCCTGATAGTCATAATACAAAACATCACAATGAGTAAGCGCTACCGTCTGAACATTTCATCATAATCACTGGTTACTCTTCCGTAACTGATAATCGTATAATCAGTATCACGACACAAGAATAAGTCACAACAGTAAAAGACCATTTAATCAAGTGATTAATTTTTTAAAGAAACTATTTTGGTCTTTTTTATGCATTTCTTGAGTCATAAATTAATCTTTACCAACAGTAAATAATTGAATAATTCCTAAAAGAAGAAATACTCATCACACTCATAAAATAATTCACTTCCAAATATCTACGAAACCTTGCGAAAGCATTG
>JAHDCT010000051.1:7095-8205 GCA_020629735.1 bacterium
CCAAAATTCAGCCCAGTGGAGGTTGGGTTTCATCAGAATCATGTTCTTGAGTCACCGATCAAACTTCTTGTCATGCTCAAACGTCATTACACAAAAATCAAATATGAAGTAGCTTACCTCACATTCATGCTTCTGCAGTATATATTGAGTTTTGTTCGATATCTTCCCATGTATATCACAATGATCTTGCCTTGGCCAAAGATCATGCAACTAGCGGAGTTGCCTCAGAAGTACCATTAAAATAATCATATCTATTATCTAAATCTGTCGTATAAATATCAACTCATGGAGCGGATATATCTACCCATGAACCATAGTTTGAAAATCATGCTCTTCTTCAATCTTTATCAACAGCAGCTACAGATATAACCCAATCATAAGCAGCTGGGTAAAAAGGATCATCCTTTCAAAAGTTACCTGCTGCAGCAACAATATCTACTCATGATTCTGCAATATGTTTCGTCACTCTTCTCAACATTGGAATATTACCATATCATCACCAAGAAACGTTCATAACTTGAGCTCACATATCGTAAGCCTTCGCAAGCGCTTCAATTCAATTTGTAATCTTCTTACCAGAAACAGAATCTTTTGTTGCCTTTACGAGAATAAGTTCAACCTCATCTCACACTACACCATCAATTCAAGAATCATCATGCCTAGCTCAAATTAATCAGGATTCTTTAATACCATGATTCCAATCTTTTCCATAATGAGGAACCTGAACATCTACATCACCATCTGCCTCATCAAAGGTAGCAGTAATCTTTCACGCTAGCTCAACATGGGTTGTATCAAATCAATTATCAATAACTGCAACCTTTACTGGCACTCACATTGGATTGCATTCATGAACCTCTGTTCATCAAATAAAATCAAGGTACCATTGGTCTGAATCCTCAAGAGACTGAGTAAGAAAATCTACGTTATCATCTCCAGGTGCTACTAAACTTTGAAATCGCTTCCTTGTTTTAGTAGCTCCAGAAGAAAGTGAATCACCTACTCTTTCAAAAAATCCTTCTTCCTCTTGTTCCAACTGTTGATACAGTCATATATCCTCTTCATACATGGGAGAGTTAGCAACTTCAAATTCTATATCTAGATGAGCCT
>JAHDCT010000052.1 GCA_020629735.1 bacterium
CTGCAACCTGCCGCTTACAAGGCGGATGCTCTACCAATTGAGCTACACTGGCATAAACAACAATCCCTAAAGATTGTACTTTTTTCATCTTCTTCACATTTGAACAGTTGTTCTTCAAGACGACACCCTCAATGTCACGTTTTTTTCTTTTGCTTTACTATTATTGAATGTATTAATTACAGCATCTGTTATCTGAGACTCATATCAATCATCTTTCATAACCTTAATTACATTATCAAGATCTTTAACCACCAATCCATCTTCTAATCACATTGCAATATATTACATCTAAAATCTCAACTGTTTTACGCCACACTCTTCACCAGCGTATTCAATCTTCTTTTCTTTCTGTCGGCATTCTTTCTATGAACAATGTTTCTTCTTCCTGCTTTATCGATAGCACTATATGCCAAAGCAAGCAGACCTTTCAGATCATCTCCTGAAAGCTTATCCTCAACACCCTTTCTCAGATTCTTGATCGCTTTCTTCATTTCCCACTTAAAATCGAAGTTTCTCGCTCTTAGAACAAGACTTCTTTTGTGTGCTTTCTTTGCTGATTTAGTAATTGCCATTCTTGATATAACTTCTGATATTTAAAAGGATATTTATAGATGAAGACCTCCGAGGGCGGGACTCGAACCCGCGACCAATTGATTAACAGTCAACTGCTCCACCGACTGAGCTACCTCGGAACGAAACGAGTTCAGATATATATAAGTGAACATAAATTGCAACAGAAAAGATCATTTTTCTTATTACTTTTTATGATTTACTCAGATTAGATTTAATTTACCCAGAGAGAGACTTGAACTCTCACGCCTCACGGCACGTGGTTCTAAGCCACGCGTGTCTACCAATTCCACCATCTGGGCATTTTTATTCCTCGGGATCCAGGGTTCGAACCTGGGACCTTCGGATTCAGAGTCCGACGCTCTACCAGCTAAGCTAATCCCGAACAACCGATACTCTCTTCTTTGCATTATATTTTGCGGGGGCAGGGATTGAACCTGCGACCTCCGGGTTATGAGCCCGGCGAGATACCACTTCTCCACCCCGCATCTATGTTGATTTCTCTTAAAAAGAAAACCGCGTCATGTGACGAGTAAACACATATGTATGTATGTTAAAACTAAAGTCAAACAAAAAACCAAAAAACCTCTAACAAGTTCTTATTCACATTAGTCTCCTCTTCAGTAGAATAATAGAGTAAATATTTTATTTCCCTTTTTTTTCGTATGGAAAAATCACTTTGTTCTAAGATTACTTGAGTTATTCGTATTCTCTTATGAGCTGGTATGCTTGCATTCTGACTTATGAAACTATGAGCACCTGCTGACAAGGTAGCATTTATCTGAAATGCTTGACACTCACTTCTTCCTTTCCTTAGTGCAGACATCTGGTTCTGGATCGCTACTCTTTGAGAAATTGTAGCTGGACTCTTCCTCCTTACTGGTGCTTGCACAAGTACTTGAGCCTTACTTACGGGTATTATCATGCTCTTTGCACTTAATGCTACGTGATTTGCTGATCCAATGGCATGGGTATTCTTTATCTGAGCTCTTATCATTCTTTACAAAGGAAGTGGAGCTTGGGCTATGAGACCAACTTGAGGTTGCTGCGACAAAACTTGTAGTGATAAAGCGTGCGGTGATAAAAATGAATGAGCTTCATGTTCAGTGTGATGATGTGGTTGTTGATGTTCTGGAGGATCATGTAGCTGTTTATCAAAGCAAGAAGAGGAACAACAAGAAGAAGAAAAATAATTGCCTTACCTATTATAAAAAAAAGAGCCGTGTGGCTCTTTTTTTTTATTTCATTTTTTTTATCACTTCCTCAATTGCATCTTTGATAATATCAACACGAGAGAATTGCATCGCATGAACATTTCACTCTAACTCCCATACCTCAAGATGCTGCTCATCAATCTGACTTACTAGAATTTCTATATTATCAATTGGAACGAGTGGATCATCTTTACTATGTACAATGAGAACAGGATGATCTACATTCTCATAGGTTCACATTTCTTTTTGAAGCATCTCAACATGACTGAGCTTTTCATCATTTGATACTCGTAACCAAGGTGCGATAAGAAACTTTAGTGGCTGATACTTCACCCGATGTGATATTCAGAATACAACTTCATGATCTGGGTCTACTGCAGCAGCTAGAAGTATGGTTCCTCATCGAATATCATTATACAGCTCTGCCATCTTAGCTGAAATAGTTCATCAATACGAAATTCCGATATTTATTGCTTTTTTATCTAGTAGATCTAATTCCTCAAGCACCTTATGATATGCTTTACTCTGCGCCAGAATACTGACCTCTGCTTTCCCTCGTCACGAATTTCCATATCAAAAACGATCGATAAGAATAAACCTATATCCTACTTGCAATTCTGGCTGCTTTAGGAGTCCTTCTCGATGTAATACACTTCACCATGCACCATGTAAAAGCATAACTGGTTGATCCTCTTCATCTCACATATCAACGTAAAACACTTCTCTTCAGTTATATTCAACGTACCCTGTCTCCACTCTTTCAAATCGGACTCAATAGGTTTCCTTTAGGTTATGTTCTTGAAGTTGAATTTGTTCATAAAAAAAAGCTCACCGTAGTAACGAGACCACTACTGTAAGTCATCAAATGAGTATTCTTCGAACTCGTTTTAGTCTTTTCATTGCGATTTAGTTACGAGATATTACATTAACTCTTTGATGATGACTTCCTTCTCTTTCACAACTTAATTCATTCGTGCTTATATAAGATAATTCACCCAGTCATTGGGGTCATACGCAAAGTTCACTCGGAACCTAATTTGTTATTACTAATGGTAAGCACATCCATTCAGAGTCCAATATCTACTTTAATTCCATGAAATTCTTCCACCTGAGCTACTCTTGAATGTTCTTTTGAAAACCCATTATTTTCGAATTGCTGTTTACTGAGAAAATCTTCTAAAACATATTCCCCCTTTTTGTTAAAGTGCATAAGATATTTTTTAGATCATACTTCAAATCGAATTCAAATTCCATTTTTTGAACTGTCTACTAATTTCGCTAAACCCAATACACTCAAAGTATTTCCACTTTTAATTGCTATCGTCTCAAAAAATTCTTCGTCTTCTACATCCCGGTTTCATTTCGCTGTATTTATTTTCACTTTTAACCAGTCATCTTTTAACAAAGATTCCAGCTCTTTAAACGTTGCTGGTTTTCCTTGATTCTGAGGTGTTCGCACTCTCTCTCAAGTTACCTTTTGGATTAACTCATCTGTGGCTGGAACACTATTTTTTTGTTGCATGATTATAGACAGCTAAAATATACTATCTAATTATACATGCTGCTTCTTTCTCTGTCAAATTAGAGATCTTTGATAACTTTCGCTACATATCATATGATACTCACATCATCTGTATTTAGTATTTCTAATTTATCAGCATTCGTTGAAAACAAGAAAAATGCATCCCCATTTCTTTGCACGATTTTCACCTTTAGCGTCCCGTTATGCACTACAAGCACTTTTCTATCTGTCTCTCGTCATAAACTATACTTTTTGATTAGTACTAGGTCACCATCTTCTATATATGGGAGCATAGAATCTCCTTTTGCTTTTACAAAGAAATAGTCCGCATAATCACCTGATCAAATAATTGATGTTGGGAAAGTCATTGTTTCCTCAGGATATGAATCAACAACGGCACTTCCCTTGTTTCCACAAAGCGCTGAACCATATACTGGCAACACCACCGTATCATTAACTGGGATCTCAAAT
Source organism: bacterium (assembly GCA_020629735.1). Lineage (GTDB taxonomy): Bacteria > Patescibacteriota > Gracilibacteria > Absconditabacterales > Absconditicoccaceae > JAHDCT01. Next base: position 3,778 of record JAHDCT010000052.1, read on the forward strand.
ACTCTATATCCTCATGTTTGAATATCTTTTCTAATATATCATCGTTTCTCAAGATTCTTGAGTCTGTGAGATACTTTTTGATGATGATCAAATCAGAGCGTCTTTTGTATCTCTGTAATAGTCAAATTTTCTCTCATCCCATTTTCTTTTAGATAATCGAGCAGAAGCTGGTAACTTGTATCAATCTTTGACATTATTATGAGTGAAATAATAAAGTACTTCTACCATACTTTTCTTGTCTCTAAATGCAAATATTTTCTTGCGCAAAATGTTTCGCAACCTTTTTCTTGCATCAAAAAACCCACCGAAGTGGGTTTCATATTGGAAAGTTAGAATTACTCTTCCATTTTTTCTTCAATAGTTTCTAAGATTCCTTCAAGGATATCGACTACTTTTTCTTTTCTTTCTTCATCCATTTCTGATCACTCAACTGCATCCAATTTTTCTTCAATCTTTTCTACAACCATTGCAAGCTTTTCGTTTGATACATTGTTTAGAATCTTTCTCACTCTCTTTTTGTGTTCCTCCTTATAATGCTTTCTTATCTTTTTTCTCATTTTCTTAGGGTGCTTAATTTCTCCTGTTTCTTGGTAATGAGCTACTAGATCATCAAACTGAGCTCTCAACTTAGCTTCTTTTTCTTCATCAGTCATATCTTCTTTGTGCTTCATTCTTTTGTCATCCATGCCATCGTCATTCATATCATCGTCATCCATATCGTCATCATCCATATCGTCATCATCCATATCATCGTCATCCATATCGTCGTCATCCATATCGTCGTCATCCATATGATCACGCTTATGCTCCATCATCAATTCTTTCTTCTTCTCTACAAGAGCCATGTATGCTTCGAAATCATTGTTAATAATCGCTGTATCGAACTCAGCCTTCATTTCCTCTGACATCTCATACCCCACATGATCATCATAATCATGATGTTCAGCTCCGAACACAGTTACTCATGTCAAACATACTCATGCCATTACTAATGCTACTACTTTCTTCATCCTTTTAATAAAGTAATAAAAATAAGATGTAAAATCTTACTTATAGCATATCAATCCACCTTAAATTTTCCTAAAGTTGCTTGTTTATGAGTTTTTATATTTTAAGCAGATCTTTCTGGAAAATCCTTTCAACAAAAACAGTTATTTATTTAACTTTTTGTTATGTGAATTAGCTATTGTATAATTATACTTTCAAACAAGAATTTATCTAGAGAAAAACATGACAAAATTTTGAAAAATACATGATCCTTCTACTGACGCTCATATTTTTCTCATTTGATGAGGGATTATGAGTGCGACCCTATGAATATTTCTTAAAGAATTAGAAGAACATGTACACATTCATATTTTTGAACGTAGAGAAGCTGTTTGATACGAAAGCTCTGACGCCCTAAATAACGCTGGTACCTGACATTCAGCTTTATGTGAGCTAAACTACACGCCTTATAAGAACTGAAACATTGATACGAGTAAGGCTGATGCCATTATGGAAAAATTTGAAATTTCTAAGCAATTTTGGTCTTATCTTGTTTGATCTAAGTATCTCCCTCATTGAAATAGTTTCATCAACCATGTTCCACACATGAGCATTGTCTTCTGAGAGGAAAACCGTCAATTTCTAAGAGATCGTTTTGAAGCGCTAAAAGAAAACCAACTCTTCGAAGATATGATATACACTACTGAACACACTCTTCTTAGGAAACGATTTCCTTTGATCATGCAAGACCGTAACAATGATGAAATAATTACTGCTACTCGTAGTGAGCTATGAACTGATGTAAACTACTGAACTCTTACTAGAGACATGTATGACTATCTAAACACTGATGAACGTGTTCATATTCACCTCCATCAAGAAATAGTTGATCTCAATCAAACTCCTGATTGACACTGGGAAGTGAGTATCAAAGATATTAGCTGAGCAGGAAATAACCTTAGAAAGATGCGTGCCGAGTTTGTTTTTATCTGAAGCTGAGGAACCTCTATTCCTCTCTTAGCCAAATCATGAGTTACTGAGTGATGTTGTTACTCAGGGTTCCCTGTTGATGGACAATGGCTTATTTGTTCCAACCCTGATGTTATTAACCAACACCATGGTAAAGTATATGGGTTGGCTGAAGTCTGATCCCCACCTATGTCTGTCCCACATATAGATACTCGCGTTATTAACTGAAAAAAGACGCTTCTTTTTTGACCTTATGCGTGATTTACCACAAAATTCCTCAAACACTGATCATGGACTGACCTTTTTACATCCCTCCGTTGGAATAATATTATTCCCCTGCTTACTACTTGAGTCAAATATCGATCGCTCACCAAGTACCTTATCTGACAAGTTTTTCAATCAAAAGAACAACGTTTTGCTGCTTTGCGTAAATATTATCCCAATGCTCGCTACGAAGACTGGCATCGCGAACATGCATGAAAAAGAGTTCAAATAATTAAAAAGAAGTCCTTTCTTGAAGGAGAGCTCCAATTTTGAACAGAAGTAGTCGTTTCTCAAGATAAAACGCTTGCAGCACTTTTATGAGCCTCACCATGAGCATCTACTTCGGTTTCTATTATCTTAGAACTCTTAGAAAGCGCATTTCCTCAAAAGATGACAAGCAAAAAACGACAAGATGTTATCAAACGTATGATTCCTAGCTACTGAGTAACACTCAAGGAAAATCCTACTCTTGCTAAGCAAGTTCGCAACTCCGTTCACGACACCTTAGATATACATCCAGGTTCGTTTGAGAAAATCACTTGAACATTTGAATAAATTACTCTTTTCAAGAAAAGACCCTTTGAGCCTCTTGATATCATAATTTTGTAGCCTCATCCACAATATCCAAGTCTAACAAACCTATTTTCTCTAGATTTGGACGTACCAGGATCACGTCAGGATGCCTCGCTAATTCAAAATCCTCTAAACGTCTCATCATAATGGTGAATGCCCTTAGCATGACTCTTTTAGGCAGGGTAAACACACTAATATCAAATGTTTTTCAAAATACTTCTTTTGTTGTCTTTGCTTGAAATGTAGAGACTCCTTTGCATGAAGATGCAACTACTGTTTCAGATGAAATATGACTGACCGGTAAGTTATTTACCACTCACCCGTCTACGTAATAATTTTCATCCTTAGACGATTGCTTTACACTTATTAGGCCTGGAATACTAATACTATATGAAACTGCTTCTAGCACTGATCAAGTTAAGAACACTTCCTCCCTTCCTGTATCAATATTAGTAGCAATAACTTTGAGTGGTATCTTCAACTCTTCAAAGCTTATATCTCAAATATAGTGCTTTAACTTTTGTACCATCTTTTCTCCCTTAATTATTCATTGCCCAAAATCGATATCAATAAGCTCTGAATAAGTAAGATCGTTTGCAGCTTCAATAAGTTGCCTTGAATCAAATCATGCCGCATACATTGCTCATACTATTGCCCCAATACTCGTTCCAGAAATCTCTTCGATTTCGATATTATGCTCCTCAAGGTACTTTATAACCCCTATATGACTAAATCATTTTGATGCTCATCATCATAAGGCCAATCCTACTTTTTTCATTTTTTCTTACATAATCAAAAAAGTCACTATAGACAAATAGCTCTCTATAACAAGAATTGCCAACATAATACCACTTCATCTCTTCTAGATCTTCATATACACGAAAAACTCTACAGTACTATATTTAGATGTTTCACTACCCTTGCAATATTCTTTGCGTCTCAAAGCGCGTCGTGTTCAAAATATCTATCTGACAATCAAATGACCTTATGCGCTGTCCCACTTGTGGCTTTTCATAATCCTTCATATATTTTTTCGAAAATAGGCCTTATGTCATAACAAGACGAAAAAAAACTGCTAGATACATCAATATTATGTATCTGAGCAGTTTCTCTTAGGACCTCTCGGTCCTTCCCATAACTATACCAACTATGATCAGCTCACCACTGTAAGAGATGAGTATATATTTCAGTAAATCATTCTCCTTCCCTTTGTAAGGTATCTTGAGTAATTCCTGTTAACTTTTGTATGTATCATGATAGTTGAGGATTTTTGAGTGGCAAAACGTATCGTAAATTCTCTTCGATTATTTTACTACCCTCTATCTTCACCGCCCCTATTTGTATTATTTCTCTATATTGACCTTTTTCATGATCCCATCCGTTTTCGTGGCATCATTCCCATGAGGTAAACTCTGTATCTCGAATTATTGCCATTTTTTTTTAACTTTAAAAGCTCTTTACCCTCTTGGTGGAGGTGGGCCACGTCTTTCACTTCATCAATGAGTAGGTGCACTTCATGATGGTGCGGATTCTTCAAAATCTCCTTGAAGACATCTTCCTACATATGGATATT
>JAHDCT010000053.1:0-2616 GCA_020629735.1 bacterium
TAGATGTTTTGAGTAATTGGCTTTCTACTAAAAATAATTTAGAAACAATTCAGAGAGTAATTAGACAGCTTCAACGTACTTGGTCGTATACTTCTGCTCTGGAGAACGCATATTTGGAGAAAAAAATAATTGATTGATTGAATTCTTGAGATAAATTATTTTCTGGTGATGATGAGATAGATATCTCTACCCAAGCTAAGAAAAAAAGACGAATAAGGAAACTAACGAGAAAATGAGATAAAGGATTAGAAGGATATAGAATATGAAATGTGCCATTACAGAGTATTAAGTCAACTTTTAGGGCTAATACATATGCTTGATTAGCTAAAGTAATAAAAGATGAGAAATTGTCTGCTTCTGTGGTATATAATTCACTTTCTAATACCGATGTTAAAGAAAGATCTGAAGAGCTTGAAAAGGAAAGAGATCAGGTTATGTCAGATTTAGAAAAGGATAAGATTTGAACTTTAGATTCCTTACAGTCAGATGTTGAGAACAGAATTGAGGAACATTTTGAAAATGCTTGGTCAGACGCAATACCATTGCTTAATGTTTTTAGATGAGCTGATATTTGGGAGGAACATATTAAGGAATCAACTGGGTACAAGGATATAATCCTTGCGTACAAAGATAAATTTGAAGAAGCTAAAACCGAAGATGATCTTGTTAAAGTCAAAGCAACTATTGACGAGTATTTTGCTGATCTGAATAAAATTGACGCTACAGAATTTAATGTAGAACAAATTGTTGATGAGCAGTGAAATGTTCTTATTAATGTTTCTACGTGAATAGCAGTTGCCTGATATAGATCATTCAAACACATTTGATTATGATTTAATTATCTTATTACTTGATGAATTGAGGCTGCAAGCTGAAGTGTTGTTAATTGAACAAAACAAATGTGTTATTGAATCGGGACTATGGTTTTGTCTGAGAAATGAATGGAATCTATTGGTTCGTGAATTGAAAATATTGGAAATGGTAACATAGTTGATTGAGTTAGTGATGTTTGATATTGAGTTTGAGTTGCTGCATGATCGGCCTGGTCAGCTGCTGCTTGTACTCACTATTGATTAAGATTTACTAAAACTATCCTTTGAAAATGAATTGCTTGAAGATTGCTAAAAAAACCGTTAAAGTTTTGAATAAAACATACTGGTAGGTTGTTTACTGCTCCAGCTAGGTGATTGTATAGTGTTGGTAAATATACGATTAAAGAATGAATTCCAAGTTTAGTTAATTATGCTAAGAATAGTGATAAGTTAAGTAAATGACTTCATTTGTGAAAAGATGCATTGCAATCACTTGGATCAGCTTGATTAAAATTATCTATTCAAGGAATAGAATTTATTTCAACCCAGTTAGCTAAATATTTAGCTAATCCTAATCTTTCATGATTGCAAAGAAGGGGAATTATTGAGGCTCAAAACATTTCTACTAAACTTTTAATGCTTTTTAAATCAGGAGATTCGGAATTTGTGCAAACTGCAGTTAGATTTTTTAACAATCCAATTTTGAAATCACTTGGTAAGTATGTTCCACTACTTGCTACAGTTTGATTTGGATTAGTAGAGTACAACTTACTTAAATGAGAAATTGATTTACTTGAACATAATAAAGATAGACAAGCAAATAGAATTAGTGATTTAAACTTTACAATGGTTAAAGTATGATTGAGTTCTACTTTGGCTGTTGTAGCACTTGCAAACTGATGGAATCCTGTGTGATGGACTTTAGCTGCTATGCTTGCACTTGAAGCATGATTTGAAGCAACGATTTGAGTTTATTTCGACATTCTAGATAAATATCATCAAAACGTTCAAGATTTTAAGCAGATGCATATGTGAGTTTTGAAGCAAAATTTGGTGTGATATATCGCTTCAGAAAAATGAGAACAAAGATGATGGCAGGACCAGATAACAAGATGAACATGAGACGTTCTTGATTTTTTACCTGTTGTTCCTTGAGTCAATTCTTTGGAGCAGAATGAAATTATTTGAACAAACACTATTCCTCAGGCTTTTCAAGCAATGATTGAGCTAGAAGAATCTCAGAAATATCCTTTGGTATATATGACAGAATCTGATATTTTACTAGCTTGAACTCCTAAGGAACAAGAACAAGCCAGAAAAGATGTTGAGGAAGCAAAGAGATTATATGCAGCAGCTGTTAATAAGAGATTTTCTTATATCCAGGAAACGTATTTTTCAAATACAGCTTCTCTTCTTTCTAGTGATGAAATTACTACATGAAATTGAATTAAAAGAATTGACCAAATTTTACTTGATTCAGAGCAAGTTAAGTATCTAGATGAAAAATGATCGAGTGAAGATTTTATGACTTATAAGAAAGAGAGACTTCTTGATATAAAGTCATCACATGGAACATTTTTTAGATTTATTCCTACTTTATCTGAAGATGACAAGTTGTTTTTATACAATTCTGCTATTAATTACTTACAAATTTGATCTAGTATTGATGAGGATGACTTACAAGGACCTGATAAATTACTTCTTGAGAGAGCGAAAATTATAAAAGAGATTATTCATCTTGAACACCTTGAAGATTGATTTCCAAGTGACTTAGATATTCAACTTCATTCTCCAGATGTTCAAT
>JAHDCT010000053.1:2626-8057 GCA_020629735.1 bacterium
AGAGCATTGAGAATGGTCTGCAAGTACTTTTTCTCATGATAAAATTGTTGAACACATTGAGCATGGACATGTGAACTTAATGACTAATAGTCAAATTTGAGACCTTTATAAGGTTTCTCCTAATATATGACAAAATGTTCTTTACGAGATTATGTCTTCGAGTTATTGATATAAAGGACCTAACACCCTTTCTCATATTCAAAACTTTTTTTGATCTTGAGATCGAACAGATACATGAATTTACTATGATATTATCGATGATGAATTTGTTTTTGACTGATATGATTATTGAATTAGACAATTGAATTTTAGAAGAAATAGCAATGCTAAGTACACGCTCCCTGTTAGCAAACTAAATGATCTAGAAACGTTAAAATGACTTAGTGATTATTTTAAAGAGTATTGAATTGAAGTGCACTCTGATAATTGAACTGCTACAAATTCATTATCTTTGGAGAGGACTAAGGGAGCAGCAGCATTAGTTGAAAAACATATTTCGTATCGTGAAAATAAAGATCAGACTAAACAAAAATTACTTTCTTTTATAAAAGATAACTCAAAAGGTGATTTTATTTCTTTTTCCCATTATCCAAATTATTTAAGAGAATGAACTAGATCTGGTCTTTCATGATTATGAATGCATTTATATAGACGAGATTATGAGAATGATGCCTTGATTAGTACTTCAGTTCCATGAGTAAGCAATTGAATCTGTCCATTGACTAATGAATTTCCAGAGTCATACGTATTTTTTGACTGGATACCTGACGACCCAGATAAGAATGAGTATTTAGATATTGTTTTACCAGAACTTCTTCCTTCAGTTACCAGAATTTCTGAAAACTATACTGACATAAAACGCTTACTATCTGTCGGTAAGTGAGACTTAGACCCAAGCAATGCAGTAGTTGATTTTATAGATAAAAAAATATCTCTTTGGAAAGAAAGACAAAAAGAGTTGCAATTTTTGAGCTTGTCGATGACTGATGCTGAGGGACAAGCAGAGTTAGATAGACTTATTAAGTTGGAAAGTAAAAAAGCTGATCATTTATATATTTCATTGCTATCAAGTGTTTATTTTAGTGATTATGGCTCAAATGACTTAGATAACTTCAGTGATTTGCAGAACTTATATCGCTTTGAGAGTACTACTCCACTCTTTGCAGAATTTACTAAGACTAGGACTTGACTTGAAGACTTTTCTTTCCCTCAGTTCATTTGAAAGGATTCAATTAGCTCTGCTTTTAAGTGAACCTTTAATAAAATACAAGTTACTATTGACGGAGAGAAAAAAAATCTTTCGAGTTTTTACCCTTGAATTAATTACTCTGTACGTGAAAAAGCTGAACCGTATGTTGTTCTTGCAATGAAAGCTTATATACAATGCTGTGTGGCTAATTTAGATTCTAACAATAAAGTTAGCAGCTTTAAATCTAGAAAAGTAAACTCAGAAAAGTATTACGCTTTGCTAAAAAAGTATATTAAAGCGTATGAAGATGAGAGAGATAAAGAACCTATTGTGTAGAATTTTAATTAATACACAAAGAACACGTGCTCCTTCACTTCATCATATTCAATTCTATATCTTTCAGAGATTTTTGAAATAATTCCAGCTTCTCGATGACGATCGTCTTCGTCGTAGATAAAATGAAGTCAAGACTCCTCTATTTCTCATCGAGAGAAATCTAAGTAAGCTCTTTCTCTTTCTATTCTTACTATAGCTCTTTTGTTACGATGCTCTTCTGATAGGACCATAAGTTTTCCTTCCATTCATTGGACTCTATGATCACCTACTGAACAATAGTAATCAAATTGTCCTACCTTATCAGCAATAAAGCTCACTGTTTCTATTCCATCTTCTGGGCGAAGTTTTTCTGTTGCAATTCCGTATTCGTCAATTACTAGATCATGAAAACCACTTGCGCTTGTAAAATTAATGATAACTTCTTCACCTTCTTCAACAACAATGAGATCTTGAGAGTAAAAGTAATTTCTTCATTCGACATCAATAATTTCCGGATCTGTTGAAATAATTATTTCTTGATTATCATCTTCTTCTTCAATTACTTCGTTGTTTATAGCTTCTTTGGTTGTATATGTTATTTCACTGTTTTCTAGATGATCAAATTCAACCCCAGGTATTTTGGGTTTTACCTGAATATGATAGGTAGTCGAATTTTGGAGTCCTGTAATTTCAAGTTGGAAGATTTCTCCATTTTTTATTCACTCTTGCACTTCTACTTTAATCACTTCTAGTGGTCAGGTAAAAATACTAAATGGAGAATAGGTAATTTCATAATCATTTACTTCAGCTCACTCAAAAATAAAGATTTCACTTTCTAATTGTATTGTTGTGTCCGTGCTTCCTACTGCACTAAATCAATATGTCATTGAGGTCTCAGGTTGTGTATTTTGCTCGTTAGTGTATTGGCGGATAATTGTGTGAAGCGATTCAAGGATATAATAAAGCCTTGTTTCACTACTTATTTGAGGGAGTATGAGATCGATTTTCTTCTCAATTACATAGAGTTTTTGTTTGTTTGAGTCGTTAAGCATGCTTACTTTTTGTTCTAGATTATCTAGAAGGCCCTGGTCTTGGTTAGTTGGCTCATACGCTGCTAAAACAAATGAACTTGAGAGTAAAAGAATAATCCAAAGAAGAGTTTTTTTCATAGTGTTAGATGAAAATAAATGATGTTATGACATCAAGTATATTCCGCTTTTTCTCTCTTACAAGTGAAAGTGTTAGGTAGATTGTGATTATGATCTTAGTGCATCTACAGGATCTAATTGTGATGCGCGCACAGCTGGATATCGTCCTGAGATAATTCAAGTTCCACAAGCGAAGAGAAGTGCTAATAGATCACCTCGTAAGTTTCTTCCAAAAGGAGCTCAGAAATAGATTGCTAAGCTAATGATGATTTCTGCTAAGATTATTCAGATGCTACCGGAGAGTAAAGTGATTAAAACACTTTCTAGAAGAAATTGTGTTTGAATATGTTTCTTACTTGCTCAAATCGATTTAAGAATCCCGATTTCTTTTGTTCTTTCTGCTACTCCTGCAAACATGACATTCATAATTCATATACCGGATACAATCAGGATAAAAATAGAAATACCAAGTAGGAGAAAACTCAGAACTTTTGCGACATCTGTTGCTATTCAAATAGTTGCACCTGCATCAATGAGTATAAATCAATCTGTATCATCTTTTTTAATATTATATGTTTCTCTTAAGCGCTCTGAAATATCTTCCTTTGCTGCTTCCATATTTTCTACGTTATCAATTACGGCACTGAGTGCTGTTGTAAGATCCCCTTTTACGAGATATCTTTTCATTGCTCACAATGGTAAGTAGATTGTTGAGTCATAGCTAAACGGACCAAAACTAACTCCTACTTCTTTTAGTACTCATATAACACGAAATTTTTTTGATTTTATGGTTACTGTTTCTCATAAGGCAAGTTTTGGGTCTTCCACTTCAAAAAGATCTTCAACTACCTCTACTCCTAGCACCGCTACTCTTTCTGTGGTGTTCCCATCTTCGAAGATCCTTCACACATCTAGTTCCATATTAAATTGATTAAAGTAGTTTTCTTTTACTCACTGAGTAATAAAAGTTTCTACTGTGTTATTTAGACTGTTGCTTGCTTGAAAGGATCCATCGATATTTACTGATGCGCTTGTCACATAAGGAGATTGTAGTACTACATCTATGTCATCAGAACTTAGTTTAGAATCTTCACCGTCAGGGGCTACAAAAACGTTGTTTACACTTAGCGTTTTGAATTGATCTTGTACTTGTTGTTCGACTCCATTACCGATTGCCATTACTAAAGTAATGGTCCGTGTTCCAATAACAATTCACAACATTGATAAAATTGTTCTAAGTTTGTTAGATTTGAGCGTATTAAATGCTGAAACAAAGAGTTCTTTTATCATGTTTTTTTGTGAAATGAAGGTTATTCTAAACTATTAGTAATTATTCCATCTTTTAATCTTACGATGCGATCTGCGTAGGTAGCGATATGCTCTTCATGAGTCACCATAATGATGCTTGTTCCTTCTTTTTGTAAAGACATAAGTAAGGTTATTACCTCTTCTGAATTTTCTGAATCAAGTGCTCAGGTTGGCTCGTCTGCTAATATAAGTTCTGGGTTATTCATAAGTGATCTAGCTATAGCTACTCTTTGTTGTTGTCATCCCGACAGTTCCGCTGGTTTGTTTTCTAATTTATCTCAAAGGCCAACTTCATTGAGTAAGTGCTTTGCCCTGTCTATTCTCTCTTTGATAGGTGTACCTGCATATAATCCTGGTAGCATGACATTTTGCAATGAAGTTAGTCTTGGTATGAGATAATACTGCTGAAAGACAAATCAGCACTTCATGTTTCTTATAAATGAGAGTGTTTTGTCGTCTTTGAAGTCTGCAATATCCTCTCCGTTAAAAAAATATTTACCGCTAGTTGTGGGATGAAGAAATCAAATGATGTTTAGAAGAGTTGATTTTCCTGATCAGCTCGGTCCCATGAGTGCAACCGAAGAACCTTTTTTTACATCTAAATGAATTCCTTTAAGTACAGGAATTTCTTCTCATGATGAGAGGTAGTAGGATTTTTTGATATTATCAAGACTGATTATATGTTCCATTTTTTACTCAGGAAGGTAAATAATATCTCCAACTTTAAGTCATGAGGTGATTTGTACGTTTGCATCTGCTTTTAATCAAATTTCCACTTTTTTAGGTGCTTGTTCTGGATCTTCACTTATAATAACTGTGTAGATGGTGTCTTCTTTTTTGAGATATTCGCGAGGAATACTTAATGATCCTATTTTTTGTTCAAGAATGAAGTCAGCGTTTATGGTCATTTCCGATCTTACTCAACTTATTGGACTGTCGAGTGTTATGAGCACTTGGTATTTAACGATGTCATTTTGATCCCTTGTTCCTGTTGATGATACGTAATAGACTTCTTCCCTAATTTCTTGATCAGGATATGCATCAAAACGTATAAGAACTCCTTGTCATGAATAGATTGATTCAACTTCTTCTTCTTCGACATATACTTCTATATATTTGGATCCTTGAGTTGCGATTGAAATAAAACTTTGGTTTGGGTACTCCCCTATTTGGTTATTTACTTGTAAGACAGTTCCATCAACTGAACTTCTCAGTTCAGTTTTTAGTAGATCGATGTTTGCCTCTTCGAGTGCAATACGTTTTTCTTCAATTTGCAGTATGAGACTTTGTTCTTCAGCGTTGCTTAGCGGATTACGTTGAGCTGAATTTTGTAGTGTTGATAATTCTAAATCTAGTTCCTGACGTTTTTTGGCAAGTTGTATTTCTTGTTTTAGGTGCACTATGTTTGCTAAGGCTGTGTCATAATCAACCTGGCTGATACCTTTAGCATTACTGAGCTGTTTCTTTGTTA
>JAHDCT010000054.1:0-1970 GCA_020629735.1 bacterium
AAATTCTAACAGAATGTCTCAGTTCTCTTCTTCTGATCGAGTGAGTCAGAGGTTTTCTTTTTCGTTTCCATTTCGTTTGATGAGTTGAGGGTGTATGATTTTTTTTCTTCTAAATCAGATAACTCATTTTTCTTTGTAAAAGCTTTGAATGAATTTATCAGTGAGTTTGTATTTTTTCAAAAGTTCTGTTTCATAATCATTGGCTTCAGATCATTTAGGCCCAAGAACCATGTTTCTTCAAGGACATATTATTGTTAGAGTATAGCGATTTAATGGTTCATCTGCTTCTTCTAGAATGCAGCTTTCAGGAATAGATATGATATCTGTATCAGCATATTCTTTTATGTCACGTAGTCTGTCAAAGTCTATTTTTCTTAGTGATCAGTTTCGTCGTATTCTAATGGTTTTTCAACTTTTATGCATCAGAATAGCTCATTGTGTTTTTGTAGAGATTTCTGGTTCATCAAGAAAGGTGTTTACATAGTTACTTTGGCTAAAAGCCTGAGCATCTAATAAGTTTCCGCTAAATCTGTTTCGATTCCCAAACTTAAGAATATTAGGTATAACGTGGGCAATGTTTCTGGTTTTTTGACTTGTTCTGGAGAATCTTTGAGGTCCGTAGTAGTTTTTGGTTCATTGATGAAGGATTCTTTTTATCTTTTGTTCTAGTTTGGGATTATTCTGCTTTTCTTGTGAAGATGATTTTAGCCTTATTTTAAAATAATTCCCTCTATTGAGTCAAACGCTTAGGGGATGTGTGTGCTTATGTAAGTTGAGTAACTTGTAATTTCAGGTAAGCTTTTTATGTATTTCTTGGTATTTTTTTAGCGCAATTGGGAGTGGTAAAGAAATGTACTGTTGAGTGACTCCGTCTTTATCTTTTAGTCCAGCGTATCAGATATCTTGCATACCTATTCATGTACTTGATATAAGTTCGATAAGATAGTATGTTGTTTGATTTTTTTTCTCGATAAAAAAATATGCATAGTCTCCCGATTCTGCCAGTGGATGGTAGAGTATTTCAGTTACGTGAAAATCTTCGGTTGTGTTTTTAAATGTATAGGTGTTCATGGATTATTTATACTTTGTTTTTTTTCTTTGTCAATATCCTGTGTTAAAATAATATTCTTCCTGTTTCTTTATATGCTTTTCATCGCTTTTATATTTTTTTTGTAAAAAAAAGACTGACTGTATTCAGTGAGTCCTAGGAAAGATTCACTAGGAGGAAGGGAGAGATTTATTAGTATCTCTCAATATAAATCCATTATTTGAACAAGAGATTTATATTGAGAGAACTTCCTCCTAGTAGTTTTTGATAATATTACCGTATTTTTATACGGTATATATTTGTTTTTTGTTTTGACTATACCGTTAGAGGCTGATACAACCTTCCTTCAGTACAGCAACATTTCTACTCTATAGATAGTATGAAATTTTGCGAATTTTTACCTTTTTTGTTTTTAGTTTTCTTGACATTTTCTTTTTTTGTTTATCTCACCTATGTTGATGCTTAGATCTGAGAAAAAAGCAAAGGAATCTAGAGAGTCAAATTTGCAAACACACTCCTAAATACGTACACTTATATTGTGCGTGAGCTCTTTGATTTTGCTTGATTGCATGTAGAGAGAGTATTCTGGGTTAGTTCTTATTGGTTACCCTGAAGTGTAGTAACATTGTTAGTTAAAATGGACATTTTTCTTATCATTCTTGGTTTTGTTATTTTGTTCCTCATTTTTGCGTTTCGTGATAGTGCATTTTTCTATTTACGTAATTTGCATTATACAAAGAAGGCGAAAAACTTGAGATTCCTTACCATAAAGATGCCTCGTAATGAGTGAGCGGCTGATAAGAGTGATGACGTTATTCAAAGTATGAAACAGAACTTGGAGGTTATGAATCAGATATATAAGAATTTTTATGCGGTTTCTGGAAAGGGAATTTGAAATGCTATATTAGGACAGGAGTATGTA
>JAHDCT010000054.1:1980-7944 GCA_020629735.1 bacterium
TCATGCTAATATGGCTATAGGAACTGCTGTACTTGTAGAGAAGGAAGTGATTACGCTTAATTTGTCTGTTCCTTCCGATTATACGGAGACGTTTGAGAAGCTTATTTCTTCATTTTATCCAGGTGCTGTTATTGACCAAATACCACCTCCTAAGTTATTGGAAGCTGGAAAGTATGTTGACTGAGGGTATATAGTCTTAAGTAAAGAGAATGCCTATCCAATTAAGACTTATGAAAGTTTTGAGGTAGACCCAATGGATGGAATTTTTTCTGCATTTGCGAGAGTTGATCCTGATGAGAAACTAATGCTACAAATATTAGCACAGCCTCTTTCTGAAAAACGGCAGAAAAAAATGAGAGAGAAAGTAGAGGTAGTTAAAGAGTGAGGGACAAGTTTTTCAGATTTCTTTAGTAATATTTTTCCAAGCTCAGACGAGAAAGACAGTAAAAAAGATGATAATAAAGATTTTTCATCAACTCAAATTCAAGATATTGAAAAGAAGGCAGAAGATGAATGATTTAATATTGTTATGAGAGTGTTCGCGAGTTCTCCTATAAAGCATAGGCCTGATAAAATGGTTGATGATGTGTTGAGATGATTGTTTCAGTATAACTATGTTGGTTTGAACTCGTTTCGTTACGTTAGAGCTAGTAAAGTAAAGGATTTTTTGAAAGATTTGGTGATGAGAACGTTTAGTAGACCTTTTCGTCTGACTTATAATCGATGGTGAGCTCATACGACTAATATTTTAAATATTAAAGAATTGGCTTCTATTTTTCATTTTCCTCATGTAAAATTTAATAAGAATCCTCGTATTAGGTGGCAAAAATTTAAAATTGTTCCGGCTCCGGATAATATGCCTAAAGATGGTATGATTTTGTGAAATAATTTGTATGGATGAGTTAAGAAAAATATCTTTCTTACTGATAATGATAGGTTTAGGCATTTTTATATTTTATGACAAACGGGTACTGGTAAGTCAACGATCATGCAGACGATGATTAAGCAGGATATGACGAGAGGAAATTGATTTACTCTAATTGATCCTCATGGAGATCTTGCTAATAATGTTCTCAAGTATTTCCCTAAGGATAGAATTGATGATTTGATTTACCGAGATGCTGGTAATATGGAACTGCCGTTTTGATTTAATTTCTTGACAGCAAGGAATGAGAGAGAAATGGATCTGGTGACAAATGATGCGGTAGATATGTTTGTGAAGTTATACGGTCCTGAGATTTTTGGTCCTCGTATCCAGGACTACTTCCGTAATGCAGTATTGCTGCTTATGGAACAACCAGAGTGAGGAACCCTGGTTGAGTTGGTGCGCTTGTTTACTGATGAAGCATACCAAAAGATTAAGGTGAAAAACGTTAAAAACCCGGTGGTGCGTGCTCGGTGGGATAAGACCTATGCGACTATGTGAGATAGAGAGAAGAAGGAAATGATTCCTTATTTTCAGTCGAAATTTGGTCCTTTGACGACGACACCTATTTTGAGAAACATTATTGGACAACCTGAATCGTCTTTTGATATTGGTGAGGCAATGGACAATGGGAAGATTATTTTGATGAATCTTTCTAAGTGATTAATGTGAGATATTAATGCTAACTTGCTTGGTATGATGATTGTGTCACAAGTGAGACTTGCTGCGTTCCGTAGAGCTGACCAAGAAGAGCATGAGAGAGTTCCTCATTTCATGTACATAGATGAGTTTCAGAACTTTGTAACGCCTGCTATTGAAAGTATTTTGTCTGAGGCTCGTAAGTATAAGTTGTGATTGGTTTTGGCGCATCAGTATATTGATCAACTAAAATCACAATGAGCCAAGAGTACAACGGATCTTGAAACTCCAATTTTTGGTAATGTGTGAAATATCATGTGTTATCGTATTTGAGTGAAGGATATGGATACGATGGAGAAGCAATTTGCTCCTAAGTTTTGAGGCGCAGATTTAGTTAACCTTGACAAATTTAAGGCCGTCATTAAGATGTCAGTGAATATGCAGCCAACTCCTGCATTTAGCCTCAATGTAAAGCTTCCGTGGGAAGATCCTGATTTAAATACACAAGAAAAAATAGAGATTATTAAGCAAATTTCTGCTTTGAAATATGGGAGGAAAAAGGAGTTAGTTGATAAGGAAATTTACTTTAGAGTTGGAGCTTAGGAAAGTTTTGTAGTGAGGATTTTAAAACACAGTGTTGAATCATTGTGTTTTTTTTGATTACGTTTTTTCTTCGGCTCATTTTTTGCTTCACCTTCTGAAAGGTCTTTTTCAATAATTAACCACCTTTTGATTTCTTTTCTCATTTGCCCCTTAGCAGAGATAGTAATGTAGTTTGGCTAAATTAATAGTGTTTGAAAATCGCTTATTATATTCATTTTTTATTTAGGTTTACGTTAATAGAAAGGTGTATGTATGCGGTTTTTCTATGACCCGTCAATCCTTTATTGACATTTAGGGCGCCATCTTTATAAGAATTTTAATTTATCTGATTAATAGAATATATGGAGACCAAAAAGTATTTGCATTATACAGAATTGCCACAAGCGACATGAAAAGAAATATCGAATTGATGATTGTATGCGAAATTGTATTTGGAAACGTGAGGTGATCAAAGGAATGCTATTAGTGTGCAAAAGGGGAGTCGTTTTTTAAGTGAACATCCTAAGCTAAAGCAGTATCAATTTTTTAACGAACGTGAAAATGATTATGTTATTTTAAACGGAGATCAATCTGCTTTGTATCTTACTAAAGAGATGCCTGTTGTGATCAAATGAGAACCTTTTTATCTTTCAGGAGATATTTTTAAGGTTGAACTTGTTGATGGGTTTCCTTATTTGAATGTTGACAAGGTTGTCTTTACAGAAGTAGACGAGCTTACTTCAAAGCCACTTCATACTATTGTGTGAGAATCTAGTGACAAAAATATGCCAAAGATTGATCAGTTTTTTGATAATAGAGTGACTAGGATTAAATCGTATCTTGTCGATGTCTTGAAGTGAACTGATGATGAAGAATAGGTTGGATGATATTGGAATTTACTGTGCAATTCTTATGCTTGGTGTATTGTGATTTGATACGAAGAGTTTGTGGTATTCATGTAAGAGTAAGTTTTAAGTATATATACATATTTTGTAGCGAGGACGTGTTTTTCTGAGTATTTTGTTTTATTCTTAATTCTCTTTCATGCCGCTTGATGAGTACAATGAAGAAGTTGATAATGCTATAGAAAGTGGGAATTGGTCTAAAGCTTTGGAAATACTTGCCACCTTGACTGGTTTGAACAGATTAAATTTTTGATGAAAAAAGGAAAAAAAGGCGACAAATAGGAAAAAGGAATTTAAGAGGCAATGACCCTTTTGATATAGAAATTATGATCATGATGCATGAGGAGAAAAAGAAGACTGGGGTCGATAATTTTTTGTAAAAAAAAGTCCACCGTTTTGACCAGTAGGTGGAAGAGCGTGGGTGTTCCTGGCTCTGTACTGTTGAATTTGATGATACGCTTAGCTCTTTTTGCTGTCGTAATAACTCTTTCCTATAGCTACTATTGCGCCTAATAATAATGATCCTACTGATAACCATCCTTTGTATGGTAAATTTGTGAAGAAGATAATTATTAGTGCTATTGCAGCGCCGGCACCTATGAAAAGGATATAAATGACAACATAACTTGAGCTATTAGCATCTGAACTTGCGATACCACTCATTTTTAAGTTATATTTTGATTAGATAATCCACAAATGTTATAATAAAAGCAATAAAAGATATTCTGAAACCTGCTAGAAATAAGTAGGTGTTCGTGCTAAACTGCTTTATTACTTGTGGTGTTATTTGTGTATTGGAACGGTAGGATTATGATTTAAGCATCTATATTCAACGATTATTCCAATTCCCGAGAAAAACACTATTGCATAATGCAGAAATTTCAAGGTTATCATTCGGGAACTTTTATTTTACGTATTTTTTAAGACATATCTACTGTATGTACATATGTTCTTTTTGTGGTATTTTTTGCTTTATTTTTTGTTTTTCTCTATACTTTTTATGTTGAGAGGATTTTTTGTCTTTTTTTTGAGAAAAAAAATGTGATTTGAAGATATGGATACAGTTGAGCCTGTAGAGGAGTTTACTTTGCCTGAGTGAGATATTGCTGAAATTGTTCCTCAGTCGGAACTTGATGAAAAAACTGCTGACAGGCATTTAGCTGCTAACGCTTATTTAGGTGAGGAATTGTGAGATTTTGAACCTGCTCTCACTGCTGATAGCTCTGCTAAGTTACATAAGATTAAGAATGCAGTTACCTTACTTGATATGCAGTGAATTTCTGAACTACAAAAGCGTGTCCATGGAACTAGGTTGCTTTCTGATTTTGCTAATATGGATCTGAGTCAATTTGCTCATATTAATGAGTCAGTTGGTGATGGTTTTAAAAAAGAATGATGAGTGGCATTTGATTGAAATTTTGGTGACACTGACGTGGGTGGGATTATTAATTTGTGAGCTTCTGGAGTTTCCCTAATATGAGATAAACTTGAAGAAAGAAAGGCCTTAAAGAAAGTGTTACAGGATAGACATTTTGATTATCTATTTTGACTTTCTGAGGAAATTGTGAGTGAAATATCTCAACAATTAACAGCTTCACTCCAGGAATATAACGATATAAGGACTGACTTACGTTCAAGATCTGGTCGTTTCGAAGAGAAAGTTACTGTATATAAACAAACTCATTCGTGACTTTTATTGAATCCAAGAGCTAAAAGACATGCAAGAATTGAACTTAAGCAAGAATTGTCAACAGCAAGAGATGCTAACAATTATCTTGAATTTATTCTAACCAAGGTAAAGAAAGTACAAAGAAGGTTGAATAAACGAGCTTGAAAAAGGAATGACGTAGACATCACTCCTATTAATGATGAGACTAAGACGCAGATAATAACTTAAAGAGCTTGTTTCAAATAAACTGAACATTTTCGTTGTTTTGTAACAAGTGATTTGCTTTATGAGCAACTTCTCACCTTTTTAATGTTCTTAAATACGTAGAACATGCATTGCAATCATTGGATGATGTAATAATACCTTTCTCTTTTAATCTAAAGATTCCACTTATTAGTTCATCTACGCATCTATTTCGAGTATTCCAATCATTACTTTTATTTCCTGATATGTCTTGCTTTAAAATTTTCCAGCATTGTTCAACTTCTTGTAACCCGCTTAATGTCCTTAACTGGTGTAGCATTTTTCTTTTATCTCGATCTTTAAGATAAGGTGAACTATTGTTGTATTTTTTCTTTTTTTCAGTTTTTCATCATTCGTTTTCTTTATATGTGTCTTTTTGTAATTCTTCAAGTTTGTAGAGATTCGTTGCTCAGATGTTTGCCATTGAGAGTTTATTCAAAAGTTGGAAGAATGGATAATAGACATGTTGATTTTCATACGTAATTATGCTCGGATATATTTTATTTATAAATAAACGATAATCATTGTCTGAACTCAAGGAAATCATTTCAATATAGATTCATTTTTCTTTTAATGACTCTCTTAGACTATTTGCATTGTGATGAATAACAAAGTAGTCTATCATTTCTTTTAGTTTTTGCATAAGTTTGAAGGCATCTTCAATTAATGTTTTTGTTTCTGGCTTGAGTCTTAATTTATTTACTTTTCAGCGTAATGTTTCTCTTGCTACATTTTCATTGTGCATAAATTCGTTAATTTTCAGTTTTTTTAATACTTTTGCAGCTGAAGCTAGCAGGTCAACATACTTATGTAATTCAACAAATGCAGAGATTTTATCTCTTTCTTTTAAAGCTCTTTTCATTTCTTTGCTTAAGCTTGTCTTTATTATCTCGTTATCATAATTAAATTCCGTTTGTCAGTAACTTATAGATGGTTGAATTGTTGTTTCCTTTTTTATAGCTCAGACGAATATTAAAAAAAGATATACGGCAAGTTTATCT
>JAHDCT010000055.1 GCA_020629735.1 bacterium
GTCAAACACTGTATAAATACTGGAGAAACGAGGGTTCAAAGACCCTCGTTTTTCTTATAGATTAAAGCATCATCAAACATCAAATTTATCAGTAATTTTCTTAGCTCTTTATTGCCTAGATTCCAGATTTCAACTGGGTTTTCAAAGAGTGATAGGGAGTGTTCAAAGTATTTACTTAGAGCCTCTTCTCCAGCAGGTTCTTCTAGACTCATTTTGAAGTTAATTTATTTGCCAGTACTTTTTATTATATTAATACATTAATTTTTCATGTCCTATTTTTTGGGACAAAAAAATAATCAAATACTATCTTATTTAGATAGTATTTACCTATAATTTTAGTTATATCATTTGTGGTTGAAATATGGTTGATTTACCATATAAAGACCACAAATGAAAAACACTAAAGTTATAGATAAGATAAAGATTAAACTCAGATTTACTAATGAGCAATTTCTTGATGTCAAAAAAATAAAGAAGATATTGGCTATTTCTAAATCTTGATATACGATATCAGAACTGGTCAGGAAAGGATTAATTGAGCCGATCAAAAGAAATACAGTATATATAAATAAAGTAATATGAAAGAAGCCAAATGCAGAAGCATTAATTTGATTGTACTTCAAATGAAGCGATTATATGTTTTGATGATTAGGAATTTATAACAAATACGGTTTCACGACACAAGTTGCACAAAAACAAATAGTTTACAATACAAAGGTATATTGAGAGAAAAAGATATGAAATCATAATTTTATTTTCAAGAAGAAAAGACCATCATTTTTTCGATGAAGAGAATTAAAAAAGCAACAGGATGTAAAGTACTATATAATGAAAAGGGAAAGAGCCTTGATACAACTCCTTGTAGACAAGAAATGAATTGTAGAATTTGAACAAAAAATATTTGAACAACTAAACAGCTGAGCTATTGACGTAATATCGTTGAAGCAATTATGAGATATGCACTTGAGCAAAAAAAACAAAGTAATTTTAGAAAAGTTCATAACTAGATGATTAAAGAACTAGCTATTCTTACATGAATAGATTTTCCATTTTCTTCTGATAAAGAGTTGAGAGAATATCTCGATGAGATCAATGATGGCAAATATGCAGATAAACTTCTAGAGAAAGATTTTTACCTGACAGCTTTGCTTGGTTGGATAAGTAAGAAATTGCCTATGCTTTCTTTTAAATGATGAACTTGTTTGAATAAGATTCACTTCCCATACTTTAGATTGAGTGAAGACTTAGATTTTTCTATCTCATTGGAAGATGATATAGTGGACTCAGTAGGTAAAAGAAAAAAATTCTCAACTTTTGTCAGGGAAAAGCTTGAAGAAATTAGAGATGTAATGTGACGAAGTATGCATAAAAAATATTGAAGAATTGCAGGAAGCGAACAGCTCAAAGATATTACAAACTCATATTTACAATATACTTTTTGATACACAAGCATTTATTGATGAGAAGACACGATAGAAGTCGAAGTAATGTATATGTATAAACAATATGCAGATTCAGTAATGTTGCCAATTCAAGATGTATACGATGACCTAGTATATAATGAGAGAGTTTTTCCTAACCAACAAATAAAATGTATAGATATATCTGAAATGATAGCTGAGAAATCTAGAGCTGCACTTACTCGTAATCCACAAGCTATTAGAGATTACTATGATTTGTGGTATCTTGTATATAAAAAATGATATAAGTTAGAAGATTATATTAAAATCATAGACTACAAATGTAGAGATGCCTCTTATTTGTGGACTATTGAATCATTTACTCCAAGTAAAAATGAACCAGATACGACAGTAGAGACATTACCATATCTACAAGAATCAATTAGCACAGATTTGGAACCTGTATTGAGTACATTATGAGAGTTTGATTTAGATAAAATATATACAAGGCTTTTAGAAATACATACTCAACTGTGATAGGATTAATTAAAAGTGAGATAACTAACATTTACTGACAGACTTACACACTATATCGACAAGTTATATTCTTTTAAAACAGACTCTATCATTTTTAATGTTGCTTTCTTTTCTTCCAACCATAAAAGAGGTCACGAGAGGGGGTCAAACTATTATTTGGTGAGCGCCCCATTAAGAACAAAGAGTATCTAACCATAGAACTATACAAAAAAGATAGTAGATATCACTTCTACTATCTTTTTTTGAATATAGACTTTTAATATCACTTTGAAAAATCAATTTTATACAGTAATTCTTGTCATGAAATATATCTGTTGTAGTTTTTAGCAAATGTGTCGATAATTCAATTATTGTTTTGAGGATATCAAGAAATGTGTGGTGTTATATTAATTTGGGGTCTAGACTAGTTGACAGCATGTTAGCATAACAATATACTAGGTCATGACTACTAAAAACCCTTATAGAAAAAAATCGCATTTAGAAGTGAAGAAAACAAGAGAATTACTCAAGCTTTTTTGTGAAGATTTGAGCGCAACAAGTGCAAGCAGACTTTCGTGAATAAACAGGAATACCGTGAATGATTGGTATAATTATATTCGTGAAATTATCTTACAGGAAAGTCTAAAAACAGATCAAGAAATACGAAACTGAATCATAGAAATTGACGAGAGTTATTTCTGACCCAAGAGGATTAGATGAAAAAGATGATGCTGAGCAGGAAATAAAGTGAAGGTACTTTGATTGTTAAAAAGAAAGTGAAAGGTATATGTGCAAATAGTACCAGATTGCTCAGCAAAGAGCTTATTACCTATTATTAGAGGTAAAATAGCCCCTCTCGAAAGCGAAGTAAATACTGATTGACGAAGAAGCTATCATGGGTTAATTGATATGTGATACAAGAAACATTATAGAATTCATCATGGAAAAAATGAGTTTGTCAGATGAAAGAAGCACATCAATTGAATAGAAAGTTTCCGGTCGTTTACAAAGAGAAGGTTAGCAAAATTTAATGGAGTGTCGAAGCATAAATCCCTTCTCCATTTGAAAGAATGTGAACGAAGATTTAACTGTAAATTGAGTGATGAAAAAATGTATAATAAGTTATTGAAATTGTTAAGAAATTTTACTTTGACTACTGCTAAAGTAGTCTAGACCCTAATTTTATTGCTATCTCGTAGTGTATTTTCTTTAGGTAGAGGTTCTTGATGAAACACATCAAGAGTTGCTCATGCTATTTTTCATTCATTGATTGCATCAATTATTTCTTTTTCATGAACATTAGCTCATCTTCACACATTTATGAAATAACACGTATTTGGTACTCTTGACCAAAACTTGTTATCGACGAAATTGAATGTTTCTTTTGTATTAGGAAGAATATTTACTAAATAATCTAATCAATTACAAAATTCATCAATTCATTCTAAGCTATATGTTTTATCAAAATAATCTTTTGTTTGTCACGAATAACTCATACCTTTGGTAGTCATACCAAATGCTTTTGCTACTTTAGCAATAGGTTGTGCTATTGAACCAGTTCACAGAAATCCAATTTTTTTTCACTCTATGGTTCATTGAGCAAATTGATTCCATTCTTTTGTCTGTTGTTTTTCAATAAAATGTAAAATATCCTTTTCTCTTAATAAAATATATCAAAAAACATACTCAGACATAATAGGTCAATAAATATCCTTCATATTAGTTAGCGTGTAGGATGATTTTAATCACTCTTAAATGAGTGCATCGATTCATGTAAATGTTGATTGAACCCATATATTGTCTCTGATTCAATTTACATACTTCTTAAATAAAATTGCATTAGCAGAGAATTATATCTGCTTCAGGTAGTAATTTTTGTATTCATTCCTCTTCTAATGGTGCATGAACCTCTAATCAATCCAAATTAAGGTTAGTGATACCTTCGTGAAATTCTTCTTGGGCTCTTGTTATGATTAGTAGTTTTTTCATAGTTAACTTTAACTCTAAAAAATGATTTATAAAATATTATTCAATTCTTAGCCCAAGGAAAGTTATTTTTTTAGACTGCCTTCACCTCAATAAATTGACACATATATAGCTTAGTAAGCTATGAACTTAATAATTTGATTCGTAGTGTTTTTAAGTATGCTAAGAGTACTTAACCAGAGAACTTATATGCCTGTTGTATAACTTTTTTTGAGACTTCTATATGTAGTGTTTTTTTGTATATATATTATGGGTTTTAGAATTTACTTTATGTTTCATGAAATTTGCTGTTATAACCGATGTAGAATGTATCGTAATCATGCTGAGAAATATCTTCAAACATTGCTTTTTTTATGTTTCAGAATTCTCCACATCTTATTTTTTGCGTTGTTCCGTTGATTTTTGCTGTAATTTTTTTTTTGAAAAAATCTAATTAAAAAATAGGATCATCTTTCTTGTAAAATGTGTCAATTTACATTTTTAATAATTATTGTATAGGTATTTTTTTTCTCTAATGAAATACTTTTTTTATATACATATAGTAGTTTTGTATTGGTGGGTATATTTTTGTTATACGGCATAATTTATTCTTTATTTCTCTTTTATGAGACAGGTATATGACACATCATTTTTGACTTATTTACTTCACAACTTTTATGATGAGTGAGATCTCATTGCTTCACCTGAATTATTCACTTCATGATTCGAGAATTCTAATTATTTTCTTGAAACCGATCAATGAAAGTATGTTATGAAATTGTTTGAAGGTGAGTGAGTTGATCACGATATTGTGGTTTTCGAGTGTAGAGTGATGAAAGAAGCTCATATGAGATGAGTCACGACTCCTGATGTAATTAGACTTCGTTCGTGAGATATTTGTTGATTACATGAATGAAAATCATTTGTGCTGATGAATTTTGTTTCATGAGAGAATAGGGAAAGTGGAGTGCTTTCTCATAAGCTATGTTATGAAGTTTGAGCTGAGTTGGCAAAGTTAGCTTGTGCTCTTGAGGATTTTACTGATGAGTCGTATGTCCGTAAAGAGTATGAATTTGACCAAAAGCACTTTCTTTTGCTTAGAGATACTATTTCTTATCTGCCAGATGACTTTGATAATGCACTTTTTCAAAGTTTGTTAGATGAATTTTCAATGAAAAAAGAACTTTTTGATAGTCTTCCGAGATGATTAATTCATAATGATGCAGTTCCACATAATATTTTAGCAAACGATGAGGGACTTACTGCATTGATTGATTTTTGAGATATGAATTTTAGTCCTTATGTGCAAGATATTGCTGTTTCTTTGTGAGGCTTTGCACAGGATTTTGAAACTAAGAGATGTAATGGGTATCAAGTTAAAGTTTTTATGAAATGATATCTTTCTCAAAGAGATTTGTCAGATGATGAATTTGATATGATTTATTTACTTGTCCAGTGTAGATTAGCCACTGTTATCTTGGCTTTTAGTCGTCGGAATGTTGAGTTGTGAGAAGATAAACAGAGATCAGACTTTATTAGATGATATTATAATTTTTTACTTGTTTTACAGAAACTTGGTAAAGAAACTTTTGATGGTTACTTGTGAAGAGAAGAGAATTGATAAATAGTGATAGCTCCTGTATACTTTTATTGTTTATTCTTTTTTTGTCATGCAATTTCAACAATTGGGGCATTTACATACTTGAGGTCTCGAGGAATTGGCTCAATATAACAGGGATAGAAAGGAGTTGGCTTCGGATAGGATAGCTGAAAGTTTGCAGTTATGATGTAAAATATGATTACCAGAAAGTGTGAGATTACATTTACAGAGTCATCCTGAAGCGAAGGATATTATTTCTCTTATTAATATTGCTTTAGAAAGTTATGAAGAGGTATGTACTCCTGATCTAATGGCTAAGGTAAGAAGTCAGTCAATTTCTAAGCAAAAAAATAAGTGAGGAGTGGATTTTGCTACAGAGATCGATTTAGCTGTTGAAGATACATCAAAATCGAAATTATTTTCTCTGATTGGTCAAGATATTAAAGTGTATTGAGAAGAAGCATGAGTGTATATTTGACCCAAGAACGCGACAAAACTATTTAGAATAGATCCAATTGATGGGACGGGTGAATTTAAGGGAAGTTGACCTGATTTTTCTTTGATGTTTGGTAAATATTCTGAATGAAATGGGAGACAAGAGCAACTTGATTATTCGGTTGTGTATTTTCCTGAGAAAGAGTGATCGGTACTTCATTTGTATATTAGGGGACTAGGGAATTTTCTTATTAATACTGCTTGATCATGAGTTGGTGATTTTGTGCCGCTTTCTGCTTTACCGAAGCAAAATAATATAGAAGATATGAATATTAGTATCTGGAAACATTCTGACGTTGAGCAATCACATGAAAAAATGGGAGATGTTGAGGCAGGAGTTAGATCATTGAAGCCTGCTCAGATCCATATAACTCGTTCAGCTTCTGCGGATGTTTTATATGCCTTAATTAGACAGTGAAGACAAGCTATGATTATTGATTGAGACTATAATATTGTAGATTTTATTCCATTTGCGGCTGTGGAGGAGCTTGGGTATGAGATTTTTGATCGAGATGGGACCTGACCATTGGATCCTGCTGATTACAGTTTAGATAACCGTAAATTAGTTGTAGTTCCTGCTGGAAGTGCATGAGTTAAGATTAGAGAAATGGTGCAAAAGATTGCTGCTTAGATATCTTTATTAAGATTTTTAACGTGATTTTGTCAATCTTGTTTTTTTTTCTTTGTCACCTTTTTTTTTGAGAGACGTTACATGGGTGTATGCATATCAAAGACAAGCAACACAAATCAAAACAATGGTCTTGGATTGATGATATGATTACATCTTTTATTCGGTTATTTTATAATCATGAAACGTTTACTTTTATGAACATGTGCAGCTTTGTTAGCTGTGGCATCTGTATGAACTACCTTTGCTTGATATGAGCCTACTAGTGAAGACGAAGCTTTATTGACTACGCTCGATGCTCAAATTAGTCAGATTGCAGAAAGTGAAGAATGAGTAGAGGCATTGCTAACACTCATCACAAAAATTGCTGCTATTACTCCACGTTTGGAAGAGTGAACAAGAGCTGATTATGTAATTTGAGAGATTTATGATGCAATTAATGATGTGTTGGTTGATGAGGGAATTGATTTAGACAGTGAATGAGTGAATGAGTGAATGGGTGAATGAGAAGATGGTGAAGGTGAAGAAGGGGATGACGAAGATTACGATGATAATTATGACGATGATTACGACGATGATTATGACGACGATTATGATGATTTTAGTTTTGAAGAAGAGCAAGAATTTATCTTAGAAGATCTAGCGGTTATTGCTGAGAATACTGATACAGCTGAGTTAAAAGAACTTGCTGAAAAGGTTGCTAGTGAAGTAGCTGGAGCAGAAAGTATGGAAGATCTAGATACAATTTTTGATATGTATGAAGATGAATTTGAAGCATATGAAGAAGAAATTGAGTCTATTTTTGATGAGGTGTATGGAAGCGAAGATGATGAGGACTTTGATTGAGAAGAAGAAGATTTTGACTGGGAAGATGAAGATGATTACTATGATATAAGTTTTGAAGAAGAACAAGAATTCTTGCTTGAAGATCTAGAGATCATTGCTGATAATGCGACTTCTACTGAGTTAAAAGAATTGGCTGAAAAAATGACTAATGAAGTAGTGGGAGCAGAGAGTATGGAAGATCTAGATACAATTTTCGATATGTATGAAGCAGAACTTGAAGTTCACGAAGAAGAAATTGAAATGATCTTTGATGAAAGTGAATGAGTGAATGAGTGAATGGGTGAATGAGAAAATGATGAAGATGAAGACGAAGACGAAGATGAAGATGATGAC
>JAHDCT010000056.1 GCA_020629735.1 bacterium
AAGTAAAAGACGTACAGAAGCTGATAAAAAACTAAAAAAAAAGCTACATCCATTTGGATGTAGCTTTTTTTGTATAGCCTCCAGTAGTAGTTCCTTACTATCTACTAGATCTTCTTTGAGGTCTTCTAGTAGAGCTTCCTCACCTAGATCCTCCTCCTGATCATCATCATGATCTTGGTTTCCCTTTATATCCTCATCCTCATCTAGAGTTTCCTCTTCATCTATATCCTCATCAACCTGAACCTGGCTTACGATATCTCGATCTTCACTTCCATCTACCTCATCCTCATCTTCTCTTTTGATCAGTTCTTTGTACTTCATTTCCTTCGTGATCTACTTTTTTAATTGTCATTTTATTTCTCTTCTCAATAGAGTGTACCGCACTATACTCATCTCAAGATACAAACATAACTGCTTTCCCTTCTGCTCAAGCTCTAGCAGTTCTTCATATACGGTGAACGTAACTTTCAGGATCACGTGGAACCTCAAAGTTGATTACGAGGTCAATTTGATTCATGTTAAGTCATCTTGCAGCAACATCCGTTGCAACAAGAATACGAAGATCGTTGTTTTTGATTTTTTTCAATGTCTTAAAACGATCTCTTTGATCCATATCACCATGGAGAGCAATAGCATCAAATCAATCAGCAGTAAGTTGTTGAGCAAGATCATCAACTAATTTTTTCGTTTCAGCAAAGATAATAGTCTTGTGCTCATTATGATCTTTGAGCATCCACTTGAGAACATCAAATTTTTTGAAGCTAGCAACTTCCATAAACATATGATCAACTTTTGAAGCTACAATTTTTTGAGGGGCTACTTTAATTGATTCATAAGAGTCACCCATGTAACGATTCAAAAGATCTTTTAGTTCGAGAGGAATGGTAGCAGAAAAGGTAAGTGATTGTTTAAGATTAAGGCATCTACTCCAGATGTAGTCAATTTCATCTATAAATCACATATCTAGCATACGATCTACCTCATCAAGAATGAAGTATTCTATATCAGATAGTTTTAGTTTTTTCATGTCTATCAAGTCTTTTACTCTACCAACCGTTCAAATAATAACCTGAGGTCATTTTTCGAGTTGTTCAATCTGTCGTCTTTTTGATTGCCCTCAAAATGCACACATAGATTTCATGTACATGTATTTTGAGAGAGTGAAAACTTCATCTCTAATTTGGTGAGCGAGCTCTCTTGTAGGAGCCAAAATAAGTACTTGAGGAGCTCTTTTTTGAGTATCAAGTGAATTTAAAACTGGGAGGAGGAAAGCTGCAGTTTTTCCTGTTCCTGTTTGGGATTGTCCTACAATGTTATTTCCAGATCAGAAAGCATCAAGTGTTTTAATCTGAATTTCAGTAGGAGTTTCATATCCTTTTTCATCTAAAGCCTGTTGTAGGTACTTGTTAAGTTCAAAGTCTTTGAAAACTCTAGCATCTAATGATGCTTCTTCAGTAATTTCTTTTTTCGTCATGAAAAAAATAAGAATAAAAAATGTGTGTTTACAAGGTAACTAGAAGAGAGTTTCTAGTTGTATCCCAAGAATATGGGAAAGTGGGATACTAAACATTTCTTAAGATCAGAAAGCTGTCGTGTCAGAAAGAAAACGTCCTCTTAAAAAAAATTGAGGATTTCTTTAGAAAAAATGTAGTATCTCATTAGGTGAGTCACCGAGAGCTGTGGTGAAAGAATCTCGTGAAAGGTGGTATGAGATTACAGCATATTGTTAAGTAGGTACCTTAGGTACTGCAATATAATCTGACGTGCTTTATATCCGACGAACTTCTTCTCGATAACTTCAACTAAGATATTTAAAAGTTAGTCACTGTCAAGTCATTTAAGGACATTATTTCCAATCAAACCATAAAAAAAGTCTACTCGATGAGTAGACTCTTGTCAAACCTTCTTTGAAAGAAATAATTATTTAATTCAGTGCTGAACTAATTCAGCTGTGGTAAGTCGATGAATACTTTCTGGTCTTGTGTTTTCTAGTGTTCGCCAATACAGATCTAGGTCGATTCACATGTCCTCAAAATATGATGTATATTCTTCATGTGCTTCATGTTCTTTTGAAAGAGATCGAGATTCCGGATGACTAGGTGATGTCCGTGCATGCACTCAGATCTTGGCTCACTCAGCAATATTTCTTGTTGCTCATGAAAAAAGAAGATCAGTTCATCAAGAAGCAATAAATCCATATTCTGGAATTTCAGTAGTAATCCCAGCTTCACGAATAAGTCTTCATGCTTTGTGGTTGTTTATATCATGATTAGATCAAGGAACATAGATAAGTCTAATAGTTTCTAGTTGAGGGTTTTTTTCAAGAACCAGTTGAGTCTTTTCAAGAATAGAAGAATCTATTTGTCCATACAGCTCAGCAGTTTTTCATCAGTCTTTTATTTCGAACCATGGTGAGATACGATATTTTTTTTCACTTTTCGCTTCAACTTCTCTCACTAGAGCAGCAATAAATCATTTTTGTTCGTTTGTCCGACGATCTTCATAGTAAGCATCCTCAAGATATTTTCTTACAACAGGAAGTCTATATCATTGATCGTTTGCCCAGTTCTCAAGAAAATTGATTCAAATTGAAATGTTTTCTGAGGTATTGAGACTATTTCAGAAACTTATTCATGTGCTAAGAAAAATCACCGAAAAACCTCATAGAAATAACTTAACGAAATATTTCATAATAATGTACATACAGGTAAAGGTAATTTAGCTCATCATTTTGAGAGCATCCATAGCATCAAAGTCTCAATCTCAATCTTGGTCGAGAAGAGATCAAAGAATTCCAGCTCAGGTTGAGTTTTGTTTAACTTCTTCTTTTTCTTGTCCTAAAAATCAAACGAGATCATCTAATCAGAATCATTCTGACTTAGTTTGTTTACCTAGAAAACTAAGAAGAATTGGTGCAGCCATCTTCAGAATATTAGCTACTTGAGAGATATCTAGTCACGTATCTTTTCAGATCTGCGCTTCCACGCTTTCTTTTTTTGATCACAAGATATGGTCAAGAATTTTATTTCCTTCAACACCTTTAGCTTCTCAAAAAAGGTCACTAACATTATCTAGCAGAGATCCATCATGATCTTTGGTAAGAGCTGACATAAGTCATTCAGCTCATGAAGCTGTTTTAGTGTTGTTTGCAAGTCACATAATTAGACTAGAGAGTCATTCATCAGTAACGTTGTCAATAATTTTTGGATCAAGTCAGGTAGTTTCAGCAATTTTATTAGAAACTTGTTTCATAATGAAATCTTGAGCGAGTTCTTTTAACATGGTATGTAGGTATATAAAATAAGATAAAATAATTAACCTGTTTCAACTTCTATAAGAGGTTCATCGTCATCGTATCATTCAGTTACAATAACTTTTTGTACGATTTCGTCAGTATCACGCCAAATCATAGTCGCCGCAAAAATAATAAATATTCCAGGCAAGACAATTCGCAATGGAGTTAAGAGAACCATTTGATAAAGCCATTCATTATGTATGACGAGTGCTGCAAGTCATTCTAAAGTTTCCAAATCCATGATTTTACTTCAGAAAATAGCTGTAGCCATGCTTAATAAAATACTCAAAACGGTACTTGGGATAAAAAGAACAGTAAGAATAGCTCTCATTCCTTCATTTTTTACTGATCATATTCAAATATGAGCCCTCTTAATAACAAAAAGAAGCAAAAGAAAGTAGACAGTAAGAAGAATAGTTGGTCTTCCTTCAAGAAGAAGTTTACTCAAAAATCACTCTACTTTATCCAAAAAATTCCCTGCATCAGTTTGGGCTAAAATAAGGCGATGACTGATAAGTTCAATGAAATTAGAAAGTCAGAGTAGAATACTATTTATGAGATAGTTACCCATGACGATTCTAATCATCCTATCAAGCCCTAATAGAGCTGAAAGTATTGCGAGCATTCATGCTACAGCAACGAGGACTGTTTCAACTGATCACATGTAAAAAGAAAGAAAAAATGAAGTTAATTCTATATAACAATATGTACGCGTCTTGACTCATTTTGCAATCGGAGACCTTGCACATGAGAAATATGATAAGAGACAAGTTAAAATAAAAAAGACCAGATTATAATTTGCAATATACCAAGGAAAACTCATACTGTAAGTAGTAAAAAAAGCCTTTATAGAAGCAAATGGAGCATATAAAAAGTTTCTTTAAAAATTATAGATTACCGTGGATATTAGTGCAATTCAGACATTTCATAACTATCAGCCATTATTTGACGAGGATCCAAAAGAGTACCTCGATGCAATTTTGAAAAAAGCAGATTATCTTACAAAGGATGAATTAGACCTAGTGCATAAAGCATATAGAGTTTCACGTGATGCACATGCAGGTGTAGTAAGACATTCATGAGAGCCATATATTGTCCATCCTGTGAGAGTTTTAGAGTTCTTGATGATGCTAAGGCCTGATGTCGCAAGCCTCCAAGCAGCTTTGTTGCATGATGTAGTGGAGGATACGGATACAGAAATTGAGGAGATTATTGAGATGTTTTGAGAAGAAGTAGCAGAGCTTTGTGAAGGATTAGAAAAGGTATCAAAAGTGAGATTTAGTTGAGAAGCAAGGCAACTTGAAACACTCAAAAAAACCTTCTTAGCAATGTGAAAAGATTTGAGAGTTATTTTTATTAAGCTTGCAGATCGTATTCATAATATTCAGACACTTCATTATCATCCGAAGAAAGAAAAAATCAGAAGAATCGCAGAAGAAACCTTAAAAGTATATGTTCCTATAGCAAAAAGATTATGATTGTACGTGTATCAAGGATACTTAGAAAATTGAGCATTTAAAAATAGAGATTATAAAGAGTACAAGAGGATTTATACCTATGTAATCAAAAAGTATGGTGACGTCGATCGTTATAGAAATTGATGAATTGATCGTCTAACTGACCTATGTGCAGAAGAGAATATTCCTTATTTAGATATAAAGTGAAGGCTCAAAAGTCCATATAGAATTTACAAGAAACTGAAAAAATACCAGACAAAAGATATTTCTAAAGTAATGGATGTGTTAGCATTTCGTGTGCTTACAAAATCAGTTGGTGATTGTTACAACATGTTGTGAGTTATTCATAAGCACTACACACCAATTTTTGCAAAGATGAAGGATTATATAGCTTTGCCCAAACCAAATGGGTATAGAAGTTTGCACACAACAATTTTATGAATGTTTGATTTTCCTGTTGAAATTCAGGTGAGGACAAAGGCGATGGAAGAGGTTGCTGAATACTGAGTAGCAGCTCATTTTGCTTACGCTGAGGCTTGAACAGCAACATCAATTTCAGAAAAACAAGTAAACTGGATCCAGAATTTACAAGAAATTGTAACAAAATTTAAAAATGAAGAAGACAAAGATTGATTTAAGCAACACTTGAATATTGAAATTCTTCAGAAAAACATATTCGTGTATACGCCAAAGGGAGATATTATTGAACTTCCAGCAGGAAGTAAGGTATTAGATTTCGCTTTTCGTGTGCATACAGATATTGGACTTAAGTTTAAAACAGCCTTTATTAATGGAAGAATTGTTCCTTTGGACTATAAATTAAAAACCTGAGATATCGTTGATATCAAGACTTTTAAATCGAAAATATCAGCAAAAAAGTGATGGGAAAATTACTTACATACGCCAACTGCTAAGACAAAGTTAACCAGATATCTGAGACAGCTTCAAAAAGAATCTACGCTTAAGCAAGTAACTGATTCAATAAATGAGAGACTGCATATATTTCAATTGCCTCTTCTGTGATCAAAGGAAGATAAACTCAAGACTAATTATGGTAGTGATGACCGGGAGCAAATTTTATGGAAAGTGTATGATAAGCAGATTACTCCTACAAAGTTGCTCAGAACAGTCTACAATAAGGAAATAGAGGCAATGGAGAAAACTGAAGTAGCAAGGAAGGCTGAAAAAAGAGCTCTTTATAGAGAGGCTGTAAGTAATAATCTTGGATCTTGAGGAGTGATTATTGATGGTGATAAGGAGCTTACAGCAGTGCTATGTCCAGCTTGTAAACCTTGAAATACTCAAAAAATTATAGCAAAGACTGATAGATGATCTATGAAAATTCATACTTTAGACTGTGAAGCACTTGCGACGATAAAATCAAGCAAACTCTACGAAGCACACCGAAAAGGAAGCGAAACAAACAGATATACTTTGCATCTCTATCTAAAAGTAGTAGATAAGCCATGAAAATTATTAAAAGTGTTACAAATATTTGAGTTTTTCGAAATAAATTTCAATAACTTAACAACAAGTCCAGGAGATGGGATTTGGTCAGATGTAGAGTTAGACTTAGATATGCCTCATGTGTCAAAAATTGATTTCCTTATGAAGGAATTAAAGTCAAAAACTAGCCTCCTAAAAATCATAGAGAAAGATTTAAGATAAAATAAAGATGAAAAAAGAGTTTTGATTTATCAATGATCAAAAAAAAGCAAAGAAAATAACTCCGTATAGAGTAGTGCGATGAGTAATAGCAATTTTTGTTATTCTCCTATGAATTTGAGTACGGCGTGTTGTGTGAATTTATCAAGAAGCAAAACAAGGTGACGTAGAAAAAATACTCGTAGAAAAGTCGTATCTCTCTTCTATTTTATCATGATTTGATACAAGTATAGGACAAGCGTTTTTCCATGGGACAAGTCTGTTTGAGTCGTATTTGTCATCAAAGCGTTTGTGAGGAGATGAGCAAGCGACAAGAGAAATATTAGAGTCGATGAGGATAATGTGACCAAAATATGAGCAACAGATTCCTGCAGCATATAAGCCATTGTATAATATATTAGCAAGTCTGAGTGAGTTCGAAGATGATATTATTTCACTTCTGTGATTCGAAAACCCTCAAAGATATTTAATTATTTTACAGAATACCTCAGAAGAGAGGCCTAATGGTGGATTCTTTGGATCTTTTGCTACCTTGAAATTGGTTGATGGTAAAATTGCTCCTGTTGAATTGAGCGATAGTTATATTATTGACCGAGAAAATGATGATGTATCTCTGAAGTGACCAGAGTGGTTATTAGAATTTCTTCCTCATCGTGATATTCATTTCGTGGGTGCAAATAAAATTGGTTTTACGTATCATGACGGTGACCATATAAAACGTCTCTATGAAAAAGCGTACCCTGGAGAAAATATTAGAGGGGTGATTTTTTTAAGCACAGACGTGATTTCTCAACTTATTGAGTGATTTGATGCATATTTACGAGAGCGACAATTTACAAATGCAGCGACTGATCTCATTAGGGGAAAGAATATCTTTTGAAAAAAAGAGAAATATTTACAAGAGGTAACACAATTTGTGAATCAGAATAAAAATGAACTGATAAAGAACGTTCTGATTAAACTACCAGACTTACTCAATCAAGGTTTGATCAATGTGTACCTCACAGATATTAGTGTGTCATGAGGGAGTGAGGGATGAGGTCTAGCATCTCGGTTGCGTCGTTATAATGTAACGACGAGACACGATGATCAAAAAGCATATTTTTGGTGATCCAACATTGCATACAACAAAATAGATAATTTTGTCTCAAAAACGATTACTATAAGAGATAGTCAATGAGTGATAGTGAGACAGACGAATAATGATATCTTTGAGATAGGCGATTTAGAGAAAGGATATTGGCGGATCGATGTTGAATATAAACTGGATGTCCCCAAAGAATATATCTCTC
>JAHDCT010000057.1 GCA_020629735.1 bacterium
TTATAAGCCCATGCAACAACGCTGGGAGTTGATACATCCCGAATGCTATTTGGATGACTCAATACTCATTTTTTCTTGTAAATCACCATGTAATCTTCGGTCTCATGTAGAACTTCAAGATCTATCCATGCTGCCTCTTCTAGTATACCTCAGTCAATGAATCTTTCTAAATTATCAATTATTATTTGGTCACCATCATGCAACTTGTATGATTTTTTTACTTCTTTTTCCTGATTTTCTCTTGTAATAACTTTAATTGCTTTTCTCTTGAATAAGTGTTCAAAGAAATTTCTACTATACTCCATAGATTGAGCAAGTCGTTTATCTATTCTTATACTTTCGCCAGTAAAAATTAGTCTC
This sequence comes from bacterium, assembly GCA_020629735.1. Classification (GTDB taxonomy): domain Bacteria; phylum Patescibacteriota; class Gracilibacteria; order Absconditabacterales; family Absconditicoccaceae; genus JAHDCT01. The sequence goes on from JAHDCT010000057.1 coordinate 361, forward strand.
TTTTCGTTTGACATGACCTAGTCAACTACCTTAAAATAACTTCTAAGCAAAATCTTTTTAGATTGTCAATTTCTTCGTTTTCTTGTGAGTCTACTTGGGAAAATAATTCTGTCACATAACCTTCTAACATTAATCTTTCAGATTCTTTCTTTTCGAGCCCTCTCGATCTTAGATAAAAGAGTTTTTCTTCATTTAATTTTTGAATTCTTGCACCGTGTGAGGCTGCAACATCAGATGAATGTACATCAAGCATAGGTAGTGTCTTAATGCGTATGTCTTCTCCAAGCACAATATTTTCTTCTAGAAGATGCCCTTCAACTTTCTTTACATTTTTGTGAAGATTAACTCATCAATCTATTTCACAATTACTTCAGTTTTTTAAAAAAGAAACAAGATGAATGTTACTTGTAGCATAATCATTCAATAAATTCGAGTGGCATTTTAAAAACAGCTTTCATTCTTCTTCTCAGAGAATAAGCCCTTTTATGTTTGCCTCACTCTCTTTTCAAATAGAAGATATATCTATGTCAACTGAGATACTACCTGAACATATACATAAATAGGTTAATTTTGAAGATTCACCTAATGTGATTTTCCTATACCCCTTTCACGTGTTGAATACATCAACGATAACATACTGATTATGATCATCGAGCTGTAATTCAGTATAATCGTTTGTATATATTTGCATGCCAACTTATTGGAAATATAAAATTTTTAGTTATCACTTATCTTAGTCTCCCTCAAATTTGCTCAACTTTTTCAATTACTTTGTCTAGTACTTGATTTATTTGTTCTGTTTGCAGTTGTTCTTCTCATACTATTTTGAGTCTCATAGCAATACTTTTCTTTCAGACTTCAAGTTGTTCTCAGGAGTATACATCAAATACTTCTACTCATTTCACTTCTTTTACTTTTGAGACAGCATTTACTACTAGTCAGTATGGAACGTCTATATCAACTACAAAGTTTATATCTCTCCAAAGTATTTGATCTTGTAGTGTTTCATAGCTGCTAGATCACCTTGATCATGATTTCTTTTGTGAAGAGGCAATTTCTTCTAAAGTTGATAAAGATAACTCAATAAGAAGAATCTCACCATCAGCAACTAACTTCAAGCTTTCTGCGATATATGGGTGTAACCTTTGTATGCTTCAAATGTTTTTACCATTTAGCTGAATTTCAGCTTGCTGTACTGGATGAAAATAATCTTTACCTGAAAGTTGATATGTTAGTCTTCATTTTGCTTGTACTTGTTCTAGTACTTCAGAAACAAGTAATTTTCCTTCTAGGAAAAGAGATGTAAGTGGGTCTTTATGTAACTTTTTCCTATACGCTAGCACTCATAAGGTTGTTTCTTCTTTGTTTCCGATTTTCCATGTTTTTCAAATATCAAATATTCTTATTGTTTCAAAGAAACCGCTATTTTTTTGAAGAACTTCTATTAAAGCAGGGAGTAATGTTGGTCTCAGGTATTGCCGTTCTGGATTAAGACCATTCTTCATTTCGTAAAGATCTTTTTTTTCTATATCAAAAAGTTCTATCCATTGACTTTTTATCCATGGGTATGTTTCAACTTGATCATAACGCATTCTTTCAATTAGGAATGATTCTAGTTTTCTCTGAAGATGTACTGGAGTTCATAATGGCGTAAAGCTATTTTTGTCTGAATAGGAGAGTGACTTAATCTTGTCGTATCCATAAATCCTAGCGATTTCTTCTGTTAAGCAAGCTTCTGTTTCCAAATCTTCAAGTGATCTCCATGCAGGAACATGTACCAGATCTCAAGATATTGTACATCATAGATCTTGCAACACTCAAATTCACATTTCTTCAAAATTTTCTATGCTTGCATCAATGATCTTCCCAACTTTATTCCAGTTGATTTGAATATCCTTTTGCGCAAACGATTCATGAGACTCATTTAGCCATCGTGATGTACCAACCATATCAAATTCATCTGTGAACGATTTATTCTGCCCAAGGAATTCGTGTAGCAGTTTTATACAAATAAGAGACCAGAGGGGGTTAATATTTTTTTCAAATCTTAACTCAGCATCTGTTCTAAGTCAAAGTCTTGTTCCTGTTTTTCTTATGGTTACTGGGTCAAAGTTTGCTACTTCTATTGCGATATTTTTTGTTGACTCATCGACAGATGTATTTAGTCCTCATACAATTCATGCTAGGTCGATTATTTTCTCTTCATCGCAAATTATAATATCTGTACTTATTAAATCATGTTCTTTTCAGAACAAGTCAGTGAATTTTTCTCCCTCTTTTGCAAACCTAACAGTCATTGTTCATTTTATCTTATCTGCATCAAAAAAATGTACTGGTTGTCAGGTTAGATGCATAAATATATTTGATAAATCTACTCGGTTACTATTTGATTGGGATTGGAGGCTTGATAGCATACGTCTTAACCTTATTCAAGACGGTCTCTGGTTAATATTTCTTAGTTCCGTCATTGAATACGTATATACTTTGTCTGATTCAATCTTGAAAGAACGTTCTGACGCTGGGGTGTTTTCTAGATATGAAAGAACTTGTGTTCCTTGTCATAATTTCATTATTTCTTCAACTCCTCCTATATCTTCATAATCAACTCATGCTTGCTTTGCTATTGCTTTTATTTCTACTGAAAGTCAAAAGTGTCCAAACATATCTGGTCTGTGAGTAATTGTTTTATTTTCAACGTCCATTGACCAATCTTCGAGAAAAGGATACCTTTGTTTCAAAGTCATTCAGAGATCGGATTGATTTAAATCATCCATATCCCGAATTGTTTCAATGTTTCATCTCGCAGTTCATGGAGCCTCATCAGTTGCCATAAGAGCCCGTATCCACTTTTCCTCTAGATCTTCTGCTATTCAGAGTTCCTCCTTACTACAGATCATTCCGTTTGATTCTACTCCTCTCATTTCACGTGGTTCAATTGCTAGACCAATTGTATCTAGATAACATCATGGTAATGCTACTGCTACGTAGATACCTTTTCTTGCATTGCTAGCACCGCAACAAATTTGATAAGTTCCTTTAGCTCAGCAGTTAACCGTACACACAGTTAGCTTGTCAGCATTAGGGTGTTGATATGCATCGGTTATATATCAGATAACTACTTCATCTGGAAGTTTCGTGAAATGTATTTCTTCAACTTCACATACTTTTAAGGTTAGCTGATTTGCTAGTTCCTCTGCATCGATATGTACTTTTGCAAACTTTTCTAAGAGAGATCTTGTATAGAGCATTGTTTTAAATTGAAATATAATTAGTTGTTCATTTGCACATACTTTTTTGATACGAGTAAATGACGTGAAATGAAATTTACTTTACTGATGTGATTTCTGATTTCTAATAAAAAGATCTTATTCTATACTTTAAATCATCCAATAGATTCTCTGTGTAACTGAGTTAAAATTCCTCCACATCAGCATTTTTCTCATAGCCAGTGTGCAATAGATCTGATATAGGTTCCTGAACCAACCTTAAGACGTATTTTCAGTTCGGGAAATTTGTAATCAATAATTTCATACTTGATGACTTGCATTTCTATATCGATAAATCTTGGGTTTCCCTCTCTCGCATACTCATATAATCTTTTTCATCAAATTTTCTTTGCTGAAAAAGGTGTAAGAGGCATTTTGTTCCATCCCAAAATGCTCTCCAAATGTTTTTCAATCTCTAATTTACTTGGTGCTTTTAATGTTTCCTTGCTAAGCTCTTCATAGTATTCTCGAAAATCTGAATCTCGTGTATCTGATTTTTTTGAGAAATCTATTGTTGCAACGTATGTCTTTTCCATTCACACAAATTTTTGGATACGCTTAGTATCTTTACCTATTGCAATGATTAGTAATCACGTCGCAAGAGGATCTAAAGTTCCAGCATGTCCAATTTTTGTTTTTCTTGGATATAGTTTTTTTAGTTTACGTATAACATCAAAACTAGTGCATCAAGTGGGCTTTTCTATAAGTAGAAACATGAAAGAAATTACTTTTAAATTAGTGCTATTGTAGAATTCATAAATCTTTAAGAGGAGTTAACTTATCATTAATGAAATAATGCCGAGATTCTTCTGGTGAAGATATTTTAATAACGTCATCTTCAGATTGACGAGAAAGAATTTCATCTGGAAGAGATTCATCTTTTGTAAGAGGTTTTTTTGATTTTAACCTTACTACTCGCTCTCAATCATACAACACTCCATTCTCGTGTCCAATGTAATATGGAGCCCATTCACTCTCTAGGTATGGTTTCTCGAAATTCTTTACATATTGGATTTCTTCTTCAACTAATGAGCTTTCGTTTTGAATTAATTCAATTGAACCAAGCATGGACTGTCTCGATAAATATGCCTGCAAAGCCAGTATTGAAAAATAGAAGGTAGCAAAAAAGATGATATACCTTCGATACATAGTGTTCCTTAAAAACTGATGGTGACGCATACTTCGTTAATCAAATAAACTATTGCCAGAGAACAAATTTGTCATCATGACCATGATAAAAAGAAATAACTTTTAATACATCTCATTTTTTAATTCCATGCTGTTCTCGTTTTTTTATAATAGATTTTTTTTGTAATTCACGTCGATATCGTAATTCTGCTTCGTCATTTCATCGAGGGAGTACAAACGTAAGATAGCATACTTCATGGTCATAAATCTCCCAGATTTTTGTGTTTTTCTCATTTTTACCTTCCGGTAAGTATCCTTCTTCTACAAGTAATGGTAAATATTCTTCTGTTATTTCGATTATTTCTCCTCTTAAGTCTTCGTAAGGATCAAATGTATCAAAATCGTTCTTTACTAGCAAACGGTCATTTTCAATGAGATTAATCATTTGGTCTAATACTTCTGGAACTCATTGTTTTGTTACTGCAGAGATTACTTTTGTTCTCCTTTTAACTAGCTCCTGTGATATATTAAAGCCACGCTCGCTTAACTGCTCTCTACATGATTTTATCCAACCAATTTTATATTCATCTTGAATTTCTGGATCTCAAAGCATGTCTGATTTATTTATTATCCAGCTTATTGCTTTAGTTAATATGCGCTCTCTTGTTCCATCAGATGAAAGAGCCCATATATCAATATAGCAAACTCAATTTTCTTCGTTACATTCAATGCTATCAAACTCATATCACTGAGGAATATAAACATTCTCCGAGAAAAAACTTATTATTTCGTCTAGAAGGACTCAAAAATCTTCTCGGCCTTGTTCAAAACGTGATGCATCAATCATAAACATCAGTACCCTACTTTTCATCACATGTCTTAAGAACTCATTTCAAAGACCTTTCCCGCTACTTGCTCATCCTATCAATCAAGGTATATCAATTAGGGTAAATCATTTTTCTCTGTGATGCACCACTCATAAGTTTGGCACTAAAGTTGTAAAATGGTACTCAGCAGTTTTTGCTTTTACATTACTTACTACATTAATCAGAGATGATTTTCACACACTAGGTGTTCCAACAAGAGCCACATCAGCCAACATTTGTAGTTCTAAAACAATCTTTTTTTTATGTCATGGTTCTCCATATAAAGCGATGTGTGGGTATTGTACTTGAGGCGTTGTGAAATGCATATTACCAACTCCTCCCTTACCTCATTTAACTATGCATACTTCCTGACCATGTTCTAGGATTTGAGCTTCAATTTCTCCCGTATCAACATTCCTAATTATTGTTCCTAAAGGTACTAATAATCTTAGATCTTCTGCATCCTTACCATACTTTTCACTCGATCATCACGGTTCACCTTGTTCAGCTTTGAAATCAACTTTAAATCTATACTGCATGAGTGTCCATTCATTTTCTGATCAAACAAAATAGACCGATCCTCATTTTCATCAATCTCATCATGCTGGTCACCCAAAAGGAACGTGTTTTTCACGTCTTCATGCAATAACACCATCTCCTCATCTTCAAGATGCAACCTTTACTCTTACTTTATCAAAAAATTTCATGTGCTAAAGAAGCTTAGTCTTGATTATAAAAAATATCCTTGTACAGTATCGTGTATTTATAGGAAAGAAATCTATGAAATCAACCATCCTCTGCTTTAATGATTCTGATAAGCATTTTTCTGTGTCTATACAAGAGTATATCAAAAGGTTATGAAAAGACTGTGAGCTTTTAAACCTTAAACCTGTTAAATTTTGATCTAGAGATCAAATTATTCAAAAGGAAACCGAAATTATTCTTGAAAAAATTTTTGCACGACAAAAAAGATATAACTGATCTGTATTCTTATTAAGTATTTCCTGAAATAGTTTTTCTACAGAAGAGCTACAAAAAAAAATTGCTCCTCATTCTAGAAACCTCTTTCTTATATGATGAGCTTATTGATTTAATGAATCAGCCTTATCTGCTTATATTACTTGAAAAATTTCATTTGGGAGACAAACAGTCCCTCACTGATTGGCTAAATTAATCCTTCTTGAACAAATATATAGAGTTTCAACTCTTCATTCTGGGAAAAAATACCACTACTAGCATGCTTCTTATATTCATAATTTGATATACTATATTTTACTTATTTCTAGTTGTGCATCTTGTCCATAAGTACTTCTCATCATTTCTTCTATGGCAACAGATTTTTTACTAAGGATATATTGAGCTGTAAAAAAGTATGCTGCTCATATAATTACGAGTACAAGAAATGCGATACATATATCCCCTAAGAAACGCCTAATTAACATTGGTATTTATGTTTGGCTAAATGCAACAATAAAATTATATAATAATTTTCATATTTGTCAAATTATTGCATTTGTTCTTTTCCTTCATTATTTTTCATTCTGGAGAAACTCGTCTAGCTTTTCTTGAGCAGAAAGTGGAACAAACTTTTGTGCATTGATATATCTCAATGCATACAGAAAAAGAACAAGTTGAACACCTAAGTAAAGAAATATAAATGAAAAAATAAATTGACCAGAAAGAGGGAGTAAGACAATGAAGTATAGATTAAATAATGTAGCTATGGCTGTGGTTCATAACCAGTATTTATAATCAGTTTTTTCTAGTAGTTTATCAAAATGTAATTTATTTGACATAAAAATTAAACCACTATTTAGTAAGCTTCGACCGACTCACAATACGACCATCCAGTATACTTTGTCACCAAAAATGTTTATGATACTCAAATATATACCAAAGTTGATGAAAATAAACGCAAGCGTTCTTTGAAGTTCATGGTAGAATCAAATTTCTCTCAAGAGGAGATAATTTACAAAGAAAGCTGCAACTCAAAATCGAAATATTCACTGCGTCATTCGCATTGATTGAGTTCAAAATCAATAAACGAAAAGATATACTTGC
>JAHDCT010000002.1:0-25574 GCA_020629735.1 bacterium
AAGATATTGCCTTGCTTATCGATCACAAGATATCTCCAGAATGAATTCACTCCTTTTTGTTGATGATTTGGAAACAGCTCATACATTGTTGTATAATTTCCTTCGTATCATCTTGCATGGCGGATCAAAAAATCTTTTCCTTCAAAATAATCGATGATTGTTTGAGGAGAATTAACTAACTGAATATATGAGCATCATCCATGCTCTACAGCCATTTGACGTTCTACTTTTTCTTGGACAGAAGAAGGATCGTTAACTGCATCTTGGGTAGTGAATCCAAAGGTATCTACAGCTCGTTGTACTGATTCTGGTCTTACAATGATCGAATATTTACTCTCTTCACAGAATATATTAGAAAGTCCATGGGTATTTGTTCACGTAGCTGTGTACTCTGTTACTGCTGGATTTGTTCACGTATATGCTTGTCTTGTAATAGTGTTATTTTGCCATCATGGTCAATCCTGACGTCCATTATCTCATCGATCTATACAAGTACTTAATGGTTCATATCAGTAAACTGCTGACAGAGGTAGTCAACAAATAATCAATCATAATATACACAGTATCCCTTTTTTAAATTTCATTTTTGATTTATATATTTCAAAGATTTGTACGAGTGAGTGATACAATAATGTATACTATTCATACACTCATTAGAGCTAGAAATACTCATAGTGCAACATATGCTATATGTCGTAAAGCTTCTTTGAACTTTCCTTCATCTCATCGAGCTAACATTAGTTTTATTGCACCATATAGTATCATTGGAATTGCTAGAAGTACGGTTACTCTAAGAAGAAATTGAGCTGTTTTAGCGATGATAGAACCATTTAATCAGATACTTAGTACTGGTTCATCATTTCAAATATTTCCTAGATCCACTCAAAGTCCTATTTTTGTATCGAAAAGATCTTCTGCATCTCTATCAGATGCATATTGATAATCTTGTGGTTCGTCGAATACTTGTTCAAGAAGATCGTCTCATCTAGCTTCTACTATTGAACTATTTACGATTATTGAAAATCAACTTAGTAGTACTAAGCTTCGTATTATACTTTGACTAAGAAGTTTTATTGCTTTTTTTCACATTTTATTTTTGTTTTTTTAAATGTTTTTAGATCATTTCTAGCAGATCATCTGCCGCTTCTGCATCTTTTTGAGCCACATCTTTTTCTTGATCTTTCATTTGTGCTACTTTCTCTACATACCCTGATTCTTCTCGCTTGTTGAGGTATTTTTGCTTAATTTCTTGTTTTTTCTTTTCGTATTTTTCTTCTATCTCTTTTAGTTTCACTTTTTCTTTTGTGAGTATTGCTCTTAGTTTTTCAACTTGCTCATTATTCATTAAAGGAAGTAAGTTGAACCGATTTTGTTTTTCTTCATCAGTATCAATTGATTTTGATTGAAGAACCATCACCATCAATTCTGTTTCGTTCTTGAGAAATTCTTCTGGTATGTCAAATTTAGTCGCTATTTCTCGGAGTTCTTTAGGTAGTACTTGTTGAATTAGTTTCAGGTCTGTCATTCGTATGCGCCAAAAATAAATATATACTTATTTAGTATAAGAAGGTTAAAATTTAAAGTCAAATTTTCCCACTTCTCAATTGCGATATTCTCTATATTGTACATCTTTTAAGAGAAAAAACATATAAAGTGTCAAGATTCACTTGTATTGCTGTGTAATTTCATTATTTTTGCTCAGTTTTTAAAACAATTTTAGTGTATGAATCACTGAAGAAGGAATAATAGAAATCAGAAAAAGTCTCGAAAGGTTTTTAAGAACGAAGATATTAAAGCTTTTAATATCATGGTTATTGATGCTGAATGAGAACAACTTGGAGTAATGCCAAGAGCAAAGGCCTTAGCAATGGCGTGAGATCAATGACTTGATCTGGTGCAAATTAGTTATGATCCTGAAAAGAGGGTTTGTACTGCTAAGCTTGTTGATTTTGGTAAATACCAATATGAGAAGAAGAAGCAAGAAAGTGAAAAAAGAAAGAAGCAAAAAGCCAAAGTTCAGAAGGAAGTTAAGTTCTGATATAACATTGGAGACCATGATTTAGAAATGAAGGTTAAGAAAGCTATTTCATTCTTATGAAAAGGTCATCCTGTTAAGATTAATGTTGTCTTAAGATGAAGAGAGAAGGTGTATAAAGAGATTGTTCGTGTTAAATTGGATTGAGTTGAGGATCAGTTAAAGGAATATGGTAAGTCAATGTGAGTAAAAGCAGAAGCGCATGGATTTTCTTTGGTTATACTTGCTTTGAAGAATAAGAGGCCAAAGAAAAAAGATGTAGATAGTGTTTAATTTATTTGATTAATTTGTGTTTATAGAATGTGAAAAATGAAGACTCAAAAGTCAGTTGCTAAAAGATTTAAAGTTAGTAAGAGAGGTAAGCTTTTGCATAGTAAGACATGTAAAAGTCATCTTTTGACGAAAAAAGGAAAAACAACTAAGAAGCAAAAGTATGGACAAGAAATTGCGAAGGTAGAATATAGGAGAATGGCAAGAATGATCTCATGTAAGATGAGATAATTCCTAATTTTGGTTACATCTTTATATAATAGTATTTTAATAGTAATAAGTTGTTACGGGCTATATTATTAGAATGCATCTGTAGTAAATAAAAATAAGAACTAGATTCATTCTTGTCAGGAAAACAAGTTTGAATTACTTAAATGTATGTTTTGTCTTCTTAATCTAGCTGTTTCTAGTGTAGTGGCTTAATATGCAAACACCGTTTTGTTGTTTATATCTTAGTGTATAAACGGCTTTTGTTTATTTACTTTATAAAGTAGAGTATGGTTAGAATTTCAAATGGGTTTGCTAGACATAAAAAACATAGAAAATATGTTAAGAGAGCAAAGTGATTCAGACTCTGAAGAAGTAATGTTTACTCTCAGGTAAGGCGTGCTCTTGTTAAGCAAGGACAAAACGCTTATATCTGAAGAAAGTTTAAAAAGAGATCTTTTAGAAGACTTTGGATTGAGAGATTGTCAGCTGTTCTTAGGAATAAAGGGTTGAAGTATTCAACTTTTATGTGATCAGCTACTAAGAAATCAATCAAGCTTAACAGAAAGGTTCTTTCTAATATTGCAGTTGTATTTCCAGCAGTGTTTGACGAAATAACTAATCAAGTTACTGCCTAATATATCTGTCCGTTGTATTACTATGTCTATCTCTCTTCTCTTTGCCGGGATGGCGGAATTGGTAGACGCAGCGGACTTAAAATCCGCCGAAGTTATCTTCGTGCCGGTTCAAGTCCGGCTCTCGGCAATTTTCTTCTCTTAATTATGAGAGTTGAAGACCATGAGATCTATTACTTATTTATATATATACTTGTTATCCTTATGTGATTTATTGTTCATAAAGCTTGAGATCTTAATACGAATGAAAGACTTATCGCTTTTTATAAAAAAGAGCTTTACGCTTCTCATATTATAGATACAGCTAAAAAGCAAAAGCACTATGGAACTAAATGGTATAGAAAATTTGTATCATTTAATTTTCCTGGAGCTAGAAGATACCAAAGAATGAGAGCAATTGTATGATCAGCATATAAGAAGACAAAGAGAAAGTTCAATATGCTTTCACATTTATGAATGAAGATATAGTCATACGAGACCCTATAGATTATTTGTTAATATACTTAACTGTTATAATCTTTGCATAACTTATATGATTTGTTTTACTATCTTGAATATCGCAAACTAATGTATGCTGTTATAGAAACGCAATGACACCAATATATTGTTCAAGAATGATCTGAAATTGTTCTTGATAGATTCCCAGACCTTAAAGAGTGAGACACAGTTGAAATAGATAATGTTTACTGTCTTTTTGATGAAGATGGTAAGAATGTTTCTGTAGGTGCACCGACACTTGCATGAGCAAAAGTTACTGCTTCAGTTGTTGCTAATCAGAGAGGTGATAAAATTAGAGTTATGAAGTTCCAAAGTAAGAAAAGATACCAAAGAGTATTCTGACACAGATCATACCAAACTATCTTAAAGATTGAGAAAATCTCTGGATAAGTTTGTATTTTTTATTCCCCATTTAGTGTACATGGCTAATGAGTCAATTGAAGTAGAAGGATTAGTATTGGAAATTTTATGATGATGAAAGTATAGAGTTCAATTAGTTGATATGGATATGGAGGTTGAGGCTTACGCTGCTGGTAAAATGAAGAGATTCAGGATTAAAATTATTCCGTGAGACCTAGTTACCGTAGAATTAAATCCTTACGAACCTACAAAGTGACGTATTGTCTATAGAACAATTAATAAGTCATCTAAAAAATGAAGATGAAAGAAGAAAGAAGAAAAAGTTGAACCTAAAGTTAAACCTAAAATTGAATCTACTGAAAAACCTCAGAAACCAGTAACACCAGATGTTGATAAGAACGTTACAGAATAATTGTTGTCCTTATTTTGCTTATATTATTTTACTCAGTTAATTACCTACCCGATGAAAGTTTGATCTTCAATTAAAGCAGGAAAATGATATGTAGTCGTAAGTAGAAGAAACAAATCTTGAACTAAGCGTAGAAAATACCTTGTTCAGGTAAATAGAAAAAAGACATGAAGAAAGAATGCTAATGTAAAGGCAAGACAAGGATAGTCTTTACGAAGTTTATGACTTATTTACGTTGTAAACTTTAGTAGAAAATTGCTTATTTATTATTATTGCACAATATTATGTTTAGACTTCAATGACATGTGCTCCCAGATAAGAAAGCTATCTGGATTGCCTTAACCTATATCTATGGTATTGGTTTGTCTACTTCTAAAAAAATTCTTAACCAGTACAAAATTCCTTTGGAAAAAAAGGTTGGTGAATTAACTGAAGAAGAACAGAAGATTCTTACTGATCACTTGAAAGAAATGATTCTTGAAAATGATCTAAGAAGAGAGATTGCTTCAAGCATCAAGAGACTTAAGGAAATTAAGTGTTATAGATGAATGAGACATAATCTTTGACTTCCTGTGAGATGACAAAATACTAGAAAACGTGGTAAAACTGCTAAGAAGCTTCTTTGAAGATCTAGAGTTAGACCAGTGTTGAAGAAATAATAAGAATTTCATTTTACTTATACAATATTGCTAGTAATGGCTGTATCAAAAAAGAAAAAGAAGAGTATTAAGATCTCATCAGGGATCGTGCATATTCTGACTACTTCAAATAACACTCATATCACATTAACTGATCCTCAAGGGAATAGAATTCTTTGATGAGGTACTGGTACGTTGTGATTTAAGGGTGCTAAGAAGAGTACTCCTTATGCTGCAGAACAGCTAACTAAGGGAATTATCCAGAATGCTAAAGACAATATGGGATTGAAAGAAATCTGAATTATTGCTAAGTGACTTGGATTATGAAGAGATGGTGCATTTAAAGGGATTAATGACGTTGGTTGAATTGATATTATGTGGATCAAAGAAGCAACTCCAATTCAATTCTGAGGATGTAAGAGAAAGAGAGTTAAGAGAAATTAATCCATTATAGCACTATATTCTTTATTTTAGCTAGACTTATTTGAAATGAAATATACATGACCTAAATTTAAGTTATGTAGAAGAGAAGGAGTTAATCTCTTCTGACCTGCAAAATACGATGTAAGAAAGAGAAGAACTGTTCCTGGTCAACATTGAGCAGGTAATGTTAGATATTCTGAATATGGTAAATTGTTGAGAAACAAACAACTATTTAAGAGAATGTATCTTCTTACTGAAAAGACATTTAAGAGAATTGTAACTAAGATCTCGTCTACATATGCTAAGAACCATTCAATGGCTCACGATAAGGCTATGTTACAGTTCTTGGAAAGAAGAATGGATGTTATCGTTTTGAGAGCATGATTTGCTCATACGATTATGCAAGCTAGACAGATTGTAAACCATGGTCATTTTCTTCTTAACGATAAGAAGCATAATGTTCCTTCAACTTTTGTTAAGGTATGAGATAAAATTAGTCTTAAACAGAAACTACAATCATCTCCGTTGTACTCAATCGCTCCTATTAACGAATGAAATGTTCAGATACCTGCTTGGTTGAAAGTTAATAAGAAGACGTTTGAAATTGAGATTTTAGATCTTCCAAATCCTGAAGAAATTAATACTCCGGTTGATCTATTGAAGGTAGTAGAATACTACGCTAGAGCGTAATAAAAGACTTGTTTGTTATAAATACTTTTTATTTCACTACTGAGCATCACTTATGTTAGATATCCAAAAGTTTATCGGAACGCCTAAAATTATCGTTGAAGAAATTGATGCTGTTACTACTCGTTTTGAGTTACAGTTTCTTCCAAGATGATTCTGACATACGCTTTGAAATGCCCTAAGAAGAGCTATCTTGTGATATTCTGCTGGTTGAGCAATTACTTGATTAAAAATTAATTGAGCTTCTCATGAATATCATACTCTTGATGGAGTAAAAGAATCAATTATCGATATGATGTTGAATTTCAAGAAGCTTCGTTTTAAGGTTGATGAGAACGTAGAAAAGCTACAATGGATTTCTCAAAGATTTAGTTGAGTTGGTACATATACATGAGCAGACTTGAAACTCCCAAGTGGTGTTGAAATGCTTAATGGAGATGTTTACCTTTGTGAAATTTCAGATCCTTCTGTTGAAGTTGTATTAGACTACAGACTTGAAAAAGGATATGGATATTACTCAATTGATTTCTTGAAATCTCGTGAAGAAAAGAAGGATGGTCAAGATTTGAATGTTCTTTTTATTGATAATGACTTTAGAGCTACTGAGTACGTTACGTATGAAGTTGAAGATGTTATTGATGATTTCTCATGAAGTAGTAAAGATAAACTAATTCTTGAAGTAAAAACTATATCTTCTTCAATTAAGGCTCAAGAATTGCTTTCTTTTGCTGGTGAAGTTGTTGCTTCTTATGCTAAGTTATTCATCTTTGATGATGTATATGTTGATAAATCATTATTGGTTGATTTCTATGATATCGCTGAAACAACTGATAAGATGGTTGAAGATATGAATATCAAAACAATTCCTATTGATGCTCTTCCTCTGTCTGAAAGGACAAGAAATGCATTAATTAAGAATGAAGTACTTTATGTTGAAGATCTAGAGAAGAAGAGAAAATCTGAACTTCTTAGCATGAAGGGAATTTGAAGAAAAGCTGTTGATGAAATTATAGACTCACTTGCAAATATGTGAAAAAGTTTAGAAGGTTAATCCTTTGTTCTATTTATTTACCTTTACGTAAGTACCCATGAGGCATAAGCATAAAAGAATTTTAGAACTTAATACTGGTCAAGTAAAGACTACTACAGTTCTTAGAAATATGTTAACTAGCCTGGTTATTAATTGAAAAATGGTAACTACAAGCAAGAGATCAAGAGTACTCAAATCGTTTACTGATAAATTTTTTGCTCGTCTTGTTAGAATCCAATCATCATATGATGCTAAGGATGCTAAAAGAGAATCAGATAAATTTGTTGGTTCTGTTCTTTATTCTGAAGAAGCAGGTAAGAAAGTAGTTAATGAACTTCTTCCAAAGTTTATTGAAGATGGAATATCTACTTCATTTGTTACTAACTACAAAATGTGATTTAGACCTTGAGACGGTGCTGAGAAAGTTCTTGTTTCACTTGTATAATCAGAGTATAATTACTTATTTTAATTTATCTTTCCGTACAATGCAGTTTACTAAAACGGATCTTAACAAAACAGTTTGGGCTCATCCAAATTGGTTAAAGAACAATAGAAATCGATGGATTGTTGATGCCAGTTGAAAAACTTTAGGTAGATTGGCAGTTGAAATAGCTAAAAAACTTCAATGAAAGCATAAAGCATGTTACTGTGATATGTGGGATGCTGGAGATTATGTTATTGTTACTAACGCAGATAAGCTTGTTGTAACATGAAACAAGATGGCATTAAAAACATACTATAGATATAGTGGTTACAAAGGTAACGTTAAATCATATAGTTTGAAATGGATGATGGCTAACCGTCCACTTAGAGTTTTGGAGCTAGCAGTTAAAGGTATGCTTCCAAAGAATAAGATGAGAAAAGGAAGATTAGCTAGACTTAAATTATTTAAGGATGATCAACATCCATATGCTGACAAAAACCCTGAAACTTTAGGGAACTAATTATACTTTATTATTTATTTATTTCTGATGCCTAAAACATCTACTAAGAAATATCTTTGAACTGTAGGAAGAAGAAAATGTTCTAGTGCAGTTGTAAAATTATTTCCTAAATGATCTGGAAACGTTATCATTAAGAAATGAGACAAAGAATATAGCTTAGCTGACTATTTCTGAGGTCATACGTATATGATTGAAGATATTATGTATCCTTTCTCTGTAATTGGACCGAAGTTTGCTAAAGACTTTGATGCTGAGATTGTTGTGAGATGAGGATGACTTATGGGTCAAGCTGAAGCTATCAGACTTGGTTTCGCTAGATGACTAGTTGAAATGAGTGAGGAATATAGAAAACTTTTAAAGCCATATGGACTTCTTAAGAGAGATCCAAGAATTAAGGAAAGGAAGAAGCCATGATTGAAGAAAGCTAGAAAGAGTCCTCAATGGAGTAAGAGATAATTGTTCTTACACAAACTCAAAGAAAGATTCATTATTGAATCTTTTTTTTGTTATTTGAAAAATTTAAATACCGATTTATATGGGTAGCTGTTTTTAATGTTTTTATGAATAAGCTCAGGTAACCTATATACTACTCTTATTACTGTATAGTGATGTGACGAAAGAACTGGTAGTTCCCATTCATATAGTATTTATCAATATTTTATTCGTAAAACAACCGAATTGCATTGATCCTTTCTGTTACTTACATAATATGTTTATATGTTTAAGCTAAAATCTTCATTTTCTCCTTCTTGAGATCAACCTCAGGCTATTGCATCTATTTTAGATGGCTATAATTCTTGATCCAAGAGAATGACACTTTTAGGTGCTACGGGTACCTGAAAGACTTTTACGATGGCTAATGTTATTGAAGGGTTACAAAAACCTACGATTATTCTATCGCATAATAAAACGCTAGCGGCTCAATTAGCTACTGAGTTTAAATATTTTTTTCCTGACAGTGCTGTGCATTATTTTGTATCTTATTTTGATTACTACCAACCGGAAAGCTATCTTCCAGAGAAGTGAACATATATAGAAAAGGAGGCGACAATTAATGAAGAAATCCAAATGTATAGACTTGCTACTATGGCTTCTCTTTTGTCTAGACAGGACGTTATAGTTGTTGCTTCTGTATCTGCTATTTATGGTGTTTGATCTAAAGAATATTTTGATCACAATTCTTTGAGTTTCAAGGTATGAGAAGAATATGATTTTGATGAGATAAAGAAAAAACTTTTACAAATGCAGTATAAACCTGTTCAAAGTAAAATAGAACAGTGAATGTTTGAAATTTCTGGAGATAAAATTGATATCTATGTGTCAACTGAACAAGTTATGTATAGACTTTTCTTCTCTTTTAATGAATTAGAATATATTCAAAAAAAAGATCCACTTACTTTTGAAAATGTGTGAGAAAGTGTGGCTATCACTATTTGGCCTGCAACCCAGTATCTGCAAAATTTAGAAGAATTAGAGAAGATTCTAAAAGATATAGAGACTGATCTTAAAGAAAGGGTTGCTTGGTTTGAAGAGAGAGATATGTTGGTTGAGGCTCAGAGATTAAAGAAAAAGGTTTCTTATGATATGAGAATGATTAAGGAAACGTGATTTGTGAATGGAATAGAAAATTATTCACCTTATTTTGAAAAGAGATTGGACGGTGCTCCTCCAAATACTCTTTTTGATTATTTTCCAGAAGATTGTCTTGTTATTATTGATGAATCTCATATGACTATTCCTCAGTTTTGATGAATGCCTAAAGCTGATAAATCAAGAAAAGAAGTTCTTATAGATCACTGATTTAGATTGCCAAGTGCTATACATCATAGACCACTTGCTTTTGACGAATTGGAAGTTAGCCTCTGATGGAAAAAGTTTGACACATCTAGTCAGCACAAAGACTTGCTTTGACATCTAAAGCCTGATGCAAAGACGCTTTTTGTAACGGCAACTCCAGCAAGTTATGAATTAGATAATTCAGAAGAAGTTGTTCAGCAGGTAATTAGGCCTACGGGGCTTTTAGACCCTATTACCTATGTTTACCCTAAGTCATGAGATTATTCGAGCCTTATTACTTCAATTGACACCTTAGCTCCTTCTGATAAGGACCTATTTGAATCTTGATACGAGAAGGATACAGTTGAACAATTTTAGTTTCCTTATATTACTACCTGTATGAGAATTGCAGATGTACATGATGATGTCATTCATTTGTACGATTGAAGGACCTCATCCTTACATAAAATTTCTTCATATAATTTTTGGTGACCTAGCTCACTTACTTTCATAGGTCCTGATACTGATGTCGTTTTTTTTGGTGAAGACTGTTTTTCTTACTATTTTGTTCGTGTTAAGATATATAGTGAAAAATGATATTCTCGGTCTGACTTTAAAGAATTGTTGCATGAAAAACTTCTTTACGTTCAAAGTAAAACCTGATCAAAGTTGTCTTTGATTACCTACAAAATTAAAAATAAGAGGGTAGATGGAAAAGAGATGGAGTTTTTTCTTGGAGAAAAAGGATATATTTCCTTTGATATATGTTATTATATTCTTGACGAGAAGTATGCTGATATAACCCGTCTTTGAGCTAAATGGTATCCTAGGTGGTACTTTCTGCTTTCTTATCAACTGGTTCGTGAGAGAGAACGTTCTCTTCTTCTTTCTATTAATAAAGATTCGAGTTCATTGCTTGAGATGCAGTATTGATGGTACCATAAGATACACTTACTTAATGTATGAGATGATTTACTTTGGCAAGCGTACGAACAATGTTGATTAAATCCTGAAAAAGCTAAATACACTCATTTTGAATCGAACACTCTGGCCCGTAAACTGTTAGAAGATTCACATACTCAGTATACCGATATACTTTCACAATGGATGTGAGATTGTGTTGAACCAGGAGCTGATTTGATACTTACTTCTCGTCTAATTAACCAGCCTTTCTTTGTTGACAAACTATCTGAGTCTTATATGGAAGCCGCGCAATCACGTGTTGTCCCTTTTAATTGATTGAAAATTCCTGGTTCTTATCACCATGAATGGAAGTATGATGAGTTACCTATCGCCTTATGCCTTTCACATTTTTCTCGTCAGAAACAGTAGTGAACTTATTATTCATTAATTTACTTATTTGTCATTTTTTTTTCCCCTTTTCTGAAAATAATTTGCTCTAAACTTTGTAGATATCTATACTTATGTTAGGCTTCGCGGTCTTTAAGAATGATTTTAGAACGATAAGTATTTGAGCTGAGTATGATGCAAAATGTTCTTCAGCTTTTTAGAAAAGTTATCTCTGGTAGCGTCATACTGTGATGTATATCGCTTTTTT
Source organism: bacterium (assembly GCA_020629735.1). Taxonomy (GTDB): domain Bacteria; phylum Patescibacteriota; class Gracilibacteria; order Absconditabacterales; family Absconditicoccaceae; genus JAHDCT01. The sequence goes on from JAHDCT010000002.1 coordinate 11,471, forward strand.
TTGGTATATGATTTGCTCAAGTTCCTGATGAATATTTTCAGAACTATGTTGTGAGTGATGATTGGATTGAAATGGTTGATACTTTATGAACGCTAGAAGCTACCATTAAAGTTGGTGAGCAACCGTCTACAGAGTTGTTCCAAGTTTTACAGAAGAACTTTTCTGTGGTATTTGACTACTTTCCTAAGAGTCCTGCAACAACTCAAATTTATAAACAGTGTGAAATTATTACCTGAAAATTAGCTCAACAGTATACATCATGAAATTATTCAACGTTTAAAAATAAATGTTTTGATGATATTCGTTGAATTATATGAGATATTAGTAGTAAACACACTGTTAAGACAAAAGTAGTTGCTAAACCAACTGATTGATCTTCTCCATTAGTGGTGACTTTTGATGCTAAGTGAAGCAGTGATCCATCAGAAGATACGATTCCTTCTGATAATTTTTTCTGGTATTATAAAGATATCAACTGAGTTAATCAGCCAATTGGTACTGGTCCGGTTATAACTCATACGTTTACTGATCCAGGGAAGCATGTTGTGCATGTAACAGTAAGAAGTGCAAATAATAAGGAAGAGTGAGTTTTTGATTGAGCTGAGACAATTGACGTGATTGTCTCACCTAAGGCAGCAGATATTGTTGTGTATTTGAATTGAAAGTTAATGGCAAGTGATCGTCCGCTTAAAATTGATTCACAGGAAGCTAAGGATTGATTTGTTATTGACTGATCTGCCACAAATCCTTTATGAGAAAGAGTTATTTTATCACATACGTGGAGAATAAAGTGAAATCAACAAGAGAATAGATATGAGTTTAATGATGAAAACGAATGACCACCTGGTCAATTCGCTATTTCATTTCCTTATAATTGAATTTACACGGTAGAGCTTTCAATTCTTGATAATGAAAATAATAAAGTTACTTCAAAGTTTGAAGTATCAGTGTCTGACCCTGTATCGTTAATAAACGTTTCGCCTAAATTGTGAAATACATCGACTGAATATACTTTTGACTGATCGGCTTCGTATTCTATTACTTCTAGAGTGTGACAATATAAATGGACGCTTATAGATCCAAATGGGAACCAGGTAGAGTCTATTGATGCGAGAAGCTTCAAGAAGAATTTTGTTATCCCTGGTGTGTATACTATTCAGCTTGTGGTGCAAGATGAACTAGGGAATACAAGTACTGATATTAAGAAAATTGATATAGAAGCGACTGATCCTATTCCGAGTTTCTCTGTTTTGCCTCAAAGTGATTGGGAGTTTCCTTCTCAATTCATTTTGGATGCGAGCGGGACAGTTGATGAGGATGTAGTGAATTGAGTTGATATTTTGACTTATGAATGGAGATTTTCTAATCCTGACCAAGTGACTGTTGAGAATATTGGTGAGACTTCCGAAAAGGTACTCGTTACTTTTAATGAAGTGTGAAATCATGTAGTAAAGCTTGTTGTGAAGGATTCTTTTTGAAGATCAGCTGAGGTGGATCAGAGAGTTCAAGTTAAGTCTACTTTAAGACCACAGTTATTTATTACTCCTATTACTTCTGCTTGGTGAGATGAAGTTAATTATGCAAGTAAGGTAAATAAAAACGTTGGATTTTATCAACGAGATTTTGGTGATTGAAATGTTAAGGAACTTACTGCACCTGAGTGAGCTCAAACCACTCACGTATATAAGAAGTCATGAATTTATGATGTACAATTGACTGTTGCTACCACTGATAATTGAGAGGAAAATACGATTAAAAGAAGTGTTTTTGTGTGACAGAAAGAGGTGCCAGTTATTGCGTATGAAGTAAAAAGTTGATCTGATCAATACCTTCAAAAGTCAACTGAATGTGAAGTAGATTGAGAAAAGATTGAGGCATATGATATTAAGAGATATGAGACGTTTCAGTTTTCATTAGCTGAATCAATCAATGCTCAATGAGAAAAGACTTGATTGGAATACTTTATTACTCCACAGAATGATGAAACGTGAAAAATCTACGAAAAGAGTTCATTAACATATGATTTCAAAGAGTTATGATGTCAGTATATCGATATTAATTTGCAAGATTCTTCTACCTGAAAAGAAGTAGCTGAGAAGGTGTGGTTTGATGTTTCTAATAACTTACCTCAGTTATGAAATGTAGTTATTACTTTTCCTCAAAGTCAGCCTAATAACCAACAAATCTGAATTGGTGTGTGAGTAGGAAATACAGTTAGCCAGTCTGAGATCGATAAATTTATTGCGAATCAGTATGAGCGTTTGCTTGTTAAAGTTTCGGCAACTTGATCTAAAGATATTGATGGTCAGATAACTCGTTTCATTTGGTATTATTATAATAAAAAATCTCCAGAAGATTGGGAAGATTATGCTATTACGCCAGCGACGGTTTCTTCTCATGTTTTTTCTGTTCCTAAGGTGGAAGGTGAATATATTTTTGGAGTTAAAATAGTTGATAATGATGGAGAAGAAATTAGCTCAGAAGAAATTCTATGAGCTGGTCCAGCTTTGACGTTTAGTACTCCATGAAGTCCTAATATTCCTACTATAGATGCCAAGGTTGAGACTGATATTGTTCAGGTAGGAGAGCAAGTTACCTTTCTCCTAAACTCCGAAATTCTTTCTAATAAATCTGACTTTATACAAGAAAGATATTATAAAATTGATTTGGACTGAGATAATATTTATGATACACCGCCGATTAAGGATGATTCATATTCATATATTTATGAACAACCTGGGAAGTATAGACCTAAGATAAAAGTAGTGTATAGATGAAGCGTTGGAACAGATGTCTTGTGAGAGATTGACGTAAGACAGTGAGTGAAGGCCCAGTTTGTTACTGACGCAGCTGATAAGACTGTTTTGATGAGAAATATTAGTATTTGAGATATTGATACTCAAATATTATGTGCTGATATTAAAAATTGTGCGAAATGATCTGATTTTATGATACAAGACCCGACTACACATGTAGTTGAATACCCAGATTTTGGTGAATACCAATTGAGATTGGTATCTGTTGATACGTATTGAAATAGACCTGCCCCTTACACACCAACCCTTACTTTGGAGGATTGATGAAATGTCTTTGATTTGTTAAGCATACCAGAAAGTCAGGAGGCAGAAGATTGAGTTTGAGTTATTGTGAGCGTAGGTTCTCAGTTGAATCATACGATTTCTTTTTACCCTCTTTTTGATGGTGATGGGAATTGTTTTATAGATCTAGATATTCTTCGTGATAGCGATTGAGATGAAGATCCACTGTTTGATCAAGATGTTGTTTGTAATGAACTTTCTGAGAAAGTATTTGATAGTTCTAGAAAGAAACAAAAATGAAGCATTTATTATGTGGTAGATGGTGAGTTAACAACTATTCCTTTGGAAATATCTTTCTTAGATGCGATTGATGGAAGCGATGTTGATGTCGATATTCCGTCTAGTTTGCGTGAAGAATATGAACGCTTGAATGCTCTGATAGAAGATGTTGAAGATGGGAAAGTACAAGACAGAGATGGATACTATTTTTCACTTTTAGACAGTCTTTCTGGAAGTGTTACCGAAACGGACACAAGAAACTCTATTCTTCTTCAATTGAGTGAATATGTTAAATCAAGCGCTGGTTTAATTTTACCTGAAGAGCATAGAGAAAGCTTAGATATACTTATTTTAATGTTATCTGATGAATCTCTTCATACCGCGATTTGAGGAACTCAATATGATCAAGCTAAAGCTAATATACTTGTTTGGTTTGAATGAGAGACAAGAGAAACTATGAGACAAGAGTTTATTTTCCTTGAATCGAATGTCTCCAAGAAGGAGATCGTCAAGACACAATTAGAAAAGATTTGACTTCTCTCGCAAGGAGAATTACAGGCAGGAAATATCGATGAAATCGATTTTAATAACATTGTGAAACAGATTTGTGAAATTGTCTTTTATTATAGTATTGAATCTGAAGTTTGTTGAACAGCTCCAGATCCTGCTGTGGACGTATGAACTGACAATTGAAGTAGTTGATGAACCGTTGGTAGCTCTTCAGATGATTCGTGATGGTTTAGCTGAGTAGTTAAGCGAGTTATTATAGGTGTTTGAATCTTAGTGCTTATCTTCATTATTATCGTTGTTATCTTTGCTATTAAGGCGAAAAATTCTGCGTGAGAAGACGAAGAGTAAATAGTTTCTTAAAGAGCTCTATTTTTTGCGATTTTCATTATTCGTATATATACTTAGTTTTGTCAAATATTTTTTGAACTCCGTGTGCAAGAAATTAGACAGAACTTTTTTTTTAGCTACTCTAGAGATAAAGTTCTCAAAATTTTTGTTGCATGGTGACTTCAAAAGTTCTTATGGGATCATTTTATATTTCTTTTCTTTAAGAGAATGACTAAATCAAACAAAAACAAGGTTAAAAATCAGTTTTGAGCAGTAGGAACTGGTTTACTTGCAACTTTAATTCTTTGCATCTGATGATTGGCGTTGTATCAAAACGACTCAGGTGATAGGAATATTTTTCAAACGATGTCGGATGTTATTACTCAATCACAGAATGATGCTGGTGATACACAGTGAATTGCGCAGATGCAAGATACTTGAACTTGCCCAACGGTGGGTACCCAGGTTTCAATTAAAGAGAACGGAAAGACGAACTCTTATACAGCTACATTTGTAAGTTGAACCGATTGTGCTGTTAAATTAACTTGAGGTCAAGAGGTTTCTTGTTCTCAGCTATCTTGAACTGAATTTGATGTAACCCTTTCAGATCAAAGCACAACTAGCTGTCTTTTTAAATCAGATTGTACATGTAGGCTAACTGCACTTCCTGTAGGTACTCCTGATGCTGGAACTACTTTATCAGGTGATCCTTGAAGCGAATGATGAGATCCAGGATCATGAGACATAGAATGTGTTTCTTGAAATCCATGTTCTTTGTCTAGTCATTGTTGAGATTGATTTTGTATGATTCCAAGTAATTGACCTCAACAACAACTGGCAACAATTTGTGTCCAAGAGGCACAAGTATTAGACTACTATACTTTTGCTCAAGAGATTGATCCAACTAAATCAACATGACTGAAAGTTCAATGATTAGATACGATTGCTCAACAGCAAAATACATGATCAATTGATACCTCTACTTGGACTTCATACTGATTACGCAAATGATGTATGCTTCCTAATACAGACTCTATTTGTCAGGATTGCTGGGAGATCCCAGAATGAACTTGTACGTGTGTTAATGATCCGACCGGTACTGATTTTAATTATGATTGTACAGAATCTGGTTGGAAAGTAACTGAAAATTACGATTGTAACTGATATACAGTGCTTCCAGCTAATTGATATGATAGTGTCTGAATATGAACTTCTCTTTGTACATCAACTGCTCTCCCTATTAATGACGGGGATATTTGTTCAGGACCAAGTTCAGATAATTGGGAGTATGTTTGTAAAGTTGTTTGGAATGAGAACCCTAATTCAACTTGTACTCCTCCGCCATGATGATACGCACCTTGAGACTATACTTCATGAATTAAATTATGTTTTGAAGAAGAACAACCTCAACTTGCTGGAGAACCGTGTGGTATTACTGCAACTAATTACCAATATACATGTGTTGAGTTAGAATGATGAGAGACAACATGGGATTTAACTTATCCAAGTGATTGTCCTCTTACTGCTCCAGTAGCAGACTCATATAGTATAGGTCAAACTATTTGTTCTGAATCAAGATGGCAACTAATTCATGGTACTTTTCCAGAGTGCGGTGATGATGAACCCAACTTATTACACAAATGTAACGCTAATGGTGAATGGACTGCTGTACAAAGTGAAACTTGTACACCAGTGATTCCTTCATGAACTTATTGATTAGGAGAAACAGTTTGTACCACTCCAGATGTCTCACCTACCGTAGAAATGTGTGTGGTTGAGTCTCAAGGACCTTATGCATTTAGATGTCACCCTGAGGATGGGTGGTTACTCGTTGGTGAATGATGCGAGTTAACATCATTACCTTTAGCTAATGAATATACTGCATGGACTCCGCTTTGTGTTGAAGATCCAGCTCAGGTTACTTGAGAGGATGGGCCAATATGTCTATGAATTCCATGATGTATGAATCAAGCTGCGTGTAATTATAATTCACAAGCTACTGAGGATGATGAATCATGTGTATTCCCACAATGATGTAATGAACGATGTGAAGGTGATGAAGGAGAAATATTGTATGAGGATATTTGTAAGGAATGTTGAGGTGATGCTACTGATCTGACTGATTTAAATGGAAATGGTAATCCTGATGTGTGTGAATGACTTATAGGTTGATGTGATAAACCTGGAGCATGTAATTACGATGAAAACGCAAACTTTAATGATGGATCATGTACCTTTCCACAATGATGTAATGACTGGTGTGAGTGAGACGAATGAGAAATCTTGTATGAAGACATATGTAAAGAATGTTGATGAAGTGCGACAGATTTAACAGACCTGAATGGAAATTGAAATCCAGATGTATGTGAGGATCTGATAGCTTGATGTCCATCTCCTGCGGCTGTAAATTATAACTCTGAGGCAATCTTTAATGATTGAACATGTGAGTATGAAGTTAGTAAAACCGTGGTGGCAAATGGAAATGTGTTAACATATACGATTGTTTGAGTTATTCCATATGGATATAGCTCTTATACATACTACGACAGTTTTGCTCAATGATCTGCTCAAGTTGATCTTTCTAGTGTTGAAGTTGTTTGATGAAATGTTACTGCTTCTGCTCAAAGCACATCGAGTTGATTTCAAATAGTTATTAATAGTTGAGATTGATCAGATGAATGAAGGGAATTTTCATTGACTTATGAAGCTACTACAGAGACTGGTGGTAAAATATGTAATACCATAGTTTGACAAAATTTTGATATAAATGCAACTTCATGATATACGTATAATAGGGCTAGTTTATTCCCTGAAGTATTTGCTTTTGATCTAGAAGATTATGCTAGTCGTTTACGTGCTACTGCATGTGTAGATATTGAATCTTGTGAAGAACCTTATGATACTAGTGGTACAACTCTTAAGTCACAAACATGAAGATATCCAACTCCTTGAGCTGATTGTGATGATGGAAATCCTGATACAATAAATGATAAGTATGATGAGGAAACTTGATGTATTTGTGAAGGAGAGCTTGTTTGTAAAGATGATTCATGTGCTACGGCTAAAAAGACTGCGACATTAGAATGAGATATAATTACTTATACTATTACCTGAGATCTAGCTCCTATTATATCTCAAGATGAAGTTGTAATCTTACAAAATACCTTTGCCATTACGGTACAAGGTTGAACTGAAGTTCATAGCTTTAACTCCGGAACATCTTTCTCTGCTACAATTACTAAATCGTGAGATATAGAGGAAACGGCTTCGTATGCAATCACATATCAAGCTCAAGCTACTAATTGAGGTAATTATGAAGTATGTAATCAAGCTTCGCTTCTTGCTATGCCTGGTGGTGTAGATGGTAAGACTGATGATCCAAGTGTTAATGTGACTGAAACTGATCCAACTTGCGTAAAATGATATGATCTTGTTATTGATAAAAAAGTTCTTACGAGATCAGAGATGAATGGTGAGTTTGATTTTAACACATATCCTCAAACTATTACTGTTTCAGAAGATGAATGAGAGGATGGTAGATGAAATGGTAACTTAGTATCTTGATGAGATTGGTATATATACAACATAGAAGTTTCTAATGAATGAACTGGTCATGCTTACGACGCTCAAGTGATAGATACTTTCCCATGATGAGTAACAGCATTTTGGTACGAACCGCAAGGTCTTGACTGATTTAGCCTAAACTGACCTGAAAATGCTGCAACCTGATTTACTTGGGATATTGATCTCTTAGCTGCATCTACTTCAAAAGAAGTTCAAGTATATGTACAATTTGATGAAGAAGCTTCAGGACTTAATGCATGAGCTGAAGTATGTAATGAATCAGAGGTAGATTGAATCGGTGAATATTCGTGAGAACTATCTAATTGATATGATCAAGGAGATACTCATGAAAATGATACTGAAGAATCTTGTCTTGAAGTTGCTCCATGTGATCCAAACAAAGAGTGTGAGTGATATATTTATGCTGAGAATATTGAAGTAACTCAAATTGGATCTTGATATGAAATAACATGAGAATGTGTTGCACAGGCTACTTGTGGATATAGTGATAGATTTGATGCTGTACCAGGTTATGTTGAATATTGAACAAGTTATATAACCTATGATTTTGAATGATCTGATACTTGATTCTCTTGATCTATTCCTAAACAACTAGGAAATTGAAATATTGATTTTACAGGTTATGGTAACTTAGCTTGAGGTGAAGAAGATTGGTCACTGGTTTTAAGTACGGTTAAAAATATCATAGAAAGTTATGATGAAGAATCAGATGAAGAACATTTCTTTAGAAATTATATGGTAATCGGAAATCCTGATTTCCCAGTTATTAATTCAGACTGACATTTTGAGATTAGAGTTAATCATTTTATAGGACAACATTGGATGACTTGTGAACAACCAATGTGTTGATGATCTTCACTAAAGAGAACATACGAAATGACATGAAACGGGAAAGTAACTGGGTTTACCCCGAATACAGATTGAGCACAGCCGCAGTCATGAGCTATAACTAATGAACATACTGTTGAAACTATTTGTAATACTTGTGAAGACTGTGATGCAGGAAACGGTTGTAATCTAGACTGTCCAGTATGAGTAGATGACGATTGTTCTATTGCATGTGATCCAGTGACATTTGAATGTATTACTTCTGATTCAGGTGAGTATACTAATGATCAAATAGCTACTTGTGAAGCAGAATGTATCGATTGTGATGATGATTGGTTTGAAGAGCAATTGGCCGCGATTAATGTAGTTAAAGATACTCAATGAGACCTTGTTGCTTATCCTGGTTGATGGGTTCCTTATTATGCAACTGTAATTAATGGAGGTGAATTAAATTTAGAAAACGTTCAACTGTTAGATATCATTAATGAAGACATGATTATTAAGAGTTATCATATTTGGACTGCAGACTGACAATATCTTCATTGAACAGTAGATGCTTGACTTGTTCAGGTTCCTGTATGAAATCTTTATGCTTGAGATCAGATTGAAGTTGTTGTATATGCAGAATGGATTACCTCATCAGTTACTGAAAATTTAAATAACTATATTTTTGTATGATGAGATGTAGTTCACGATGAAAATTGGCCAGAATGATGTGAACCTTGATGATGAACAGGTTGAGACTGATGTGCTTGGACTGATGACGATTGAGGTCAAACTAATCCTTTTGGTGATCTAACTGACTATGGAATTGACCCAGACTTGTTTACTGTGTGTGCAGATTCTTCTTGAGATATTGACCCAGGAACTGGTAACCCATGAGTCCCTAATCCAATAGATATTGAGCTTGAGAAGACTATAGCATGAGATGCTACTGAAGTTGTTGTTTGAGATTATATAACTTATAATATTGCGTTAACTTTTGAAAATGTTCACGAAGGTAAACTAGACCGAGATACATTTGATCTTTCAGATTTCTTAGATCTTAATGATGTATTCGTTTCATGAGACTTTGAAATTGAAGAAATTAGAAATGAATCGACTGGTAATGTTGTTCCTTGGACATATGATGCAACCAATAACCAATATGATCTTGATTTTTGATGATCATTAAACGACACCATTATTCCTTCTAGTTCTTGTACTGATATTACTTTAGACCCTATATCTACTTCTGCAAATGATTGGACTAATATTCCTTTTGGTTCAGAAAGTTACGACTTAGATGCATGGTTTCCATGAGAAGGATATACATATATTTCTAGATACTGGATCTATTCTGACGATCTTGATGGTCATCCAGGATTTATCCCAGGACAAACTGATATGCGATGACTTGGTCAAGCAGCGTGGAGTATGTTCCATACCGATCCATTTAAAGTAAGAGTGTGTACTTGAGATTCAGGTGGTGGCTCATGGTATGAGACATTAGAGACAGTTAATCTTACTATTACGTGAGCGTTTATTGACTCAACTATGGAAGGTCAAGTATGTAACACTGCGACATTAGACTATACTCATACATGGAGTCATCCAGACGTGGAATGAGCTACACCAACTGTTTGATGATGATCAGAAATGGTCTTTGATCTTGAAAGTGAAGCCTGTGTAGATGTGACTCCTTGTCCTCCAGGTCAAGAACTTGTTGCTACAGACAATCTATCTGATCCATATGTATGCTGTATTAATGAAGATGATAACCCTAATGAATGTGATCCTATTGATTGTACTACAGATGATGAGTGTGATTGATTTGCTGATGATCAGGATATTTGTACTCCTACAATGTGTGTACAATGACAATGTGTTGATGGACCTATTTCACTTGAAATTGATCCATTGGCTTGTTCAGATGATTACTGGAATAAGACAGCAGTCGATCTTTGAAATAATCAAATTGAGTATACTATTAATGGTTTGATTTATGAAGATTCATTGACTTTTGTTGATGTTAGTGATTGAACCACAGTAGATATGTCTACCATTTCGCCAGATACATCTATTATGTGAAGCTGAACCGTTGAGCGAGAAGAAGTAAATGAATGAGTACAGTTTACGGTTACTAATACTGGAAGTTTAGATCAAGAACCTTGAATTTGGCCAGGATTTGCATTTAGTATTACATACACTTCTACTGTTGATACACGATGAAGTGATAATAAAGTGTGTAATAGAGTTGAATATGTTGATTCAGTAGAAGGATTTACTGTTCAAGATTTCTTACCTGAACCTACTCCTGATACACTTGCTCAGGCATGTCTCTGTGCTCCAGGAACTGTCCAATGTTTGAGTGGAGAATGTGTTGATGATGTTTCTGAGTGTGGAATTACAAAGACTGCTACAGTTATTGGTGATACAGTTGTCTATCAAATTACATGAATGTCTGATAGTTATGGAGTTACTATAGTAGATCAACTTGATTGATGAGCAGTTTATGATGAAGATAGTTTTGGTGTAAATGATCTGTTTAGTATTGATCCAATTGTTAATGCTGCGTGAAATGTTGTAGAATTTAATCTCTCTTATGATTGAGATGGAGTGCAACCTTTTACTATTACGTATACGACTCTTGTTTCTGATTGGGGGACTGACGATATGGTATGTAACTCAGTTGGTATCTGAGATAACTGGACTGAGGCAGCTAGTGTATGTGCTTGTGAAGATAGTGATGAAGTATATATTGATGGGGTTTGCTGTTTTGATTGAGATAATGATTGAATTTGTTGTCAGGTTGATAATTACGATGATGACTGTCCAGTATACTGTGAAGGTGATGATTGTCCTGAGTTATTGAAGACTTGAGAATTAAACGGTTCTACTATTGAATGGACCTTAAGTTGAAGTATGGATGCTGGAGTTGAGAATGTAGATATTATAGACCTAGCAATTACAGAAGGGACACTTGGTTTTGCTGAAAATCTTGTACGATCAAATTCAAGTAATGTTGTAGTTGGTAGTGTTACTCAAAGTTGACCATTGTCATTTAGTATAGCACTTTCGAAATCAGGTGATGTTGACGAAGTTGCTACGTTCTCACTTACTTATACAACTAGTATTGAAGAATGAGGTAATTTAGAAGTATGTAACCAAGCTACTATAACTGCTCGACCTGCATGACATACGTCTCTTTCTGATGATCCTAGAGTATGAGGTGATCAAGATATGGCGTGTGTGAAGTGATATGATCTTGTTGTTGATAAGAAAACATTAACTTTCAATGAATATGCCGCTGATTATGGAGATGATTTAACTGATCTTTGATTTACTCTTGATCAAGCGACGTATCCTGCAGATCTTGGAAATAATAATATTACGAATACAGAAGATGAATGAGTCTCAAACGCTGGTAATACTGTGTTTGGTTGAGATCGATATATTTACCGTATTACAGTTAGAAATGATGGATATTGAAATGCATTCAACCTTCGTGTTGAAGACTTCTTTGATCCAGGTATATCGGCATTTCAATATGATCAAACTCCAGATGTGACCTTTACTCCTCAACTTACACAATGAGCGAATAGTTTTGTTTGGAACATTGACGAACTTCTTGTAGACGAAGAAAAATCAATTGATATCTTTGTTGAATTTAATGAGTATGCTCCTAATGCTCCGACTGAAGGTGATCTTGTATGTAATACGGCAGAGGTTATTTGAGTATCAGAATATGACGGAATTGTTCTTTCAAATGATGGTCTTAACCCTCAAATGCCACAAGATACATGAGAAAACGACGAAGAAGATTCATGTATGGAAGTATGAGGATGTACTATTAGACAATGTTCATGATTAATTTATGCACAAAACTTTGATGTGAAGAGTGAAAATGGTGTGTTTACCCTTGATGCTGAATGTGTTGCAGAAGCAACTTGTGGTTATAGTGCTCAATTTGCTGCTGATCAAGCTTCTGTAAGAACATGAGAGACGCTAATTGCTTACGATCTTATTGATCCTCAAGTTTGATTTATGGGAACATTTCCTGACCAATTAGGTCTTAATGATATTGATACATCGTTACTTGGATTATCAACTACGCTTGATGAAGTAGAGGCAGAAGCAGTATTTAGAAATTATATTGAATCGCTTGATGCAGATAACGATGCAGAACATTTCTTTCAAAACTATGGAATCTCGAATGTAACAGTATCGCCTGATTTATCATCATTGACTATTGAATTAGATTATGCAGTAGGTCAACATTGGGCTGCTTGTGATCAACCAATGTGTGAAGGTTCAGGTCTATATAGAAGTTATGAACTTTCGGTTGCTTATGATCCTGTTGATGGTTTTGCAGTTGCTAGTGCACCGAGTGAAAATTCTGAAGGTGAAAGAGCTCAAGATAACACCTGATTAGCTAAGTATAATGTATATACTGTTAATACTACATGTGATACATGTGATGATTGTACTAATAATGGAGTGTGTGAAGATATAGCAGTATGTCCATACGACAATGAAGACTGTGATTATCTATGTACAGGTGATTGATGTGAAGCAGTAGATGCAGGAACAGTACCATGAGCTTCAGATACACAAGAGATTTGTGAGAATGAAGTATGTAACGATTGTACTAATAACGGAGTGTGTGAAGACATAACAGTATGTCCATATGACAATGATGACTGTGATTATATATGTACTGGTGATGGATGTGAAGCAGTAGATGCAGGAACAGATCCAAATGCAGTAGATACACAAGAGATTTGTGAGAATGAAGTATGTAATGATTGTACAAACAATGGAATATGTGAAGACATAACAGTATGTCCATATGACAATGATGACTGTGATTACATATGTACAGGTGATTGATGTGAAGCAGTAGATGCAGGAACAGTACCATGAGCTTCAGATACACAAGAGATTTGTGAGAATGAAGTATGTAATGATTGTACAAACAATGGAATATGTGAAGACATAACAGTATGTCCGAACGATGACGATGATTGTGATTACGTATGTACAAATGACTGATGTGAATCAGTGGATGCAGGAACAGATCCAAATGCAGTAGATACACAAGTAGAATGTGAATGAGTATGTAATGATTGTACAAACAATGGAGTATGTGATCCAATTAATGTATGTCCATATGACAATGATGATTGTGATTATGTATGTAATGGATGAGAACAATGTGAGGCAGTAGATGAAGATAGTGTTCCATGAGCATCAGATACACAAGAACAATGTGAGGTTGTATGTATTGGATGTGAATCAGATAACGTGTGTAATCCATATTGTCCAGAAGATCCAGATTGTGATTATATATGTAATGGATGAGAAGAGTGTGAAGCAGTAGATGATGAATTATACCCAGATGACGCAGATACACGTGCTGAATGTGAGGTTGTATGTATTGGATGTGAATCAGATAACGTATGTAATCCATATTGTCCAGAAGATCCAGATTGTGATTATGTATGTAATGGATGAGAAGAGTGTGAAGCAGTAGATGATGAATTATACCCAGATGA
>JAHDCT010000002.1:25674-39029 GCA_020629735.1 bacterium
CTGAATGTGAGGTTGTATGTATTGGATGTGAATCAGATAACGTATGTAATCCATACTGTCCTGAAGATCCAGATTGTGACTATGTATGTAATGAATGAGAAGATTGTCTTGCTGTAGATGATGAACTTAATCCAGACGATGCAGATACACGTGCTGAGTGTGAAGTTGTGTGTATTTGATGTGAAGAAGATAATAAGTGTAACCTTTACTGTCCAGATGATCCAGACTGTAATTATATGTGTGTCGAAAATTATTGATGTGTACAAGATGTTGGTGGTGAATATGCATCTGCTGATCAGTGTGTGGCTGAATGTAAGGTATGTCCTGATACACCTGATAATGTTTGCGATCTAAGTTGTCCAAATGATCCAGATTGCTGATATGCTTGTGATCCAATTAAGGGATGTGTTCAAGCTGATGGTGGTCAATACTCTACAATTGCAATTTGTGATGAGAAATGTGCTACTTGTTGAGATGATAATAAGTGTAACCCAGAATGTCCAAATGATCCAGATTGTAGGTATTCTTGTGACCCAATTACTTGATGTACACAAAATGATGATGGTGAATTTGTAAATCTTAGTACTTGTAATGTGTGATGTGATATTTGTGAAGATGATCGTCTTATTCAAGAACATGGTAGTGCTGATGATGTGCTTTGTTGTCCTGCTAATACTGTATGAGTTGATACAGACGATGACGGGATTGCAGATGATTGTGCATGTATTAATGACGGAGTATGTGATTCATGTCCTATTGGTATAGACCCAGATTGTAGATATGATTGTGATGCTACTAATGGATGTGTACAAAATGACTCATGAGAATATACTTCAGAATGAATGTGTACAGACCAATGTAACGTTTGTTGAGATGATGGAGTATGTAATGAAGATTGTAATGGTACTGATCCAGATTGTAGATATACTTGTCACGTAACTCAATGATGTATTCAAGATGATACAGGTGAATATTCATCATTAAATACTTGTTCAGAAGCTTGTGGTGAATGTTGAAATGGAGTATTAGAAGGTAAAGAGGAGTGTGACGATGGAGATAAGAATTGAACTTCTCAATCAAGATGTACAATTGTTTGTACTAAGAAGTGATGATGATGAAATTCAGGTTGATGATCAGGTTCAGGTTGATGACCTAACTACTGTGGTGACTGAATTCTAAGCGAATCTAGATGAGAAGCATGTGATGATGGAAATTATGTAAATTGAGATGGGTGTTCTTCTGTATGTACTATTGAAGATAATGGAGTGAAAGATCTTATTAAGATTATCGAAAAGAACAAAGAGATAATCGAAAAACAAAAAATTCCATTGCCAGCTCCGTTTGAATTGTCAGAAATTACTCCAAAGACATGATCAGCTTTGTAAGACTAAAACTACTATACATAGAAAAAGAGAGCGTAGCTCTCTTTTTCTTTTGATATGTTTGAAATACTTATTTGCGTGTTTTATATTTTTTAATTATATAATTTTGAAAAAAATATTTAGTTACGAGGCATTCTTTTTTTGTAATCATCCTAGTATTTATTGCATTTTCGTCTGTGTATAGATAAAATTATGGTGATGTAATTAGTTTTTTTGATGATTTTTTACTATGATTCGTGTTGATTGTCATTTTCATCCTAATCTTCTTTGTGATTCTATTCCCTTGGTTTACCAAGAATGGAAAGTAAAATCTCTTTGGAAGCTTTTTGAACAGTACTCATTGGATGCGGTTATTTGTACTGAGCATGTTTTTAAACAACCAGCTAAAACGTACCAGTTGATGAAAAAATTTGCTCCTGATAATGCTTCTACTTTGTTAATCCCTTGAGTTGAATGTTTGACTTCTGAATGAATTGATATTCTTGTTTGGGCTGAGGATGAATATGTCTATACTCATCCAATTTTAATGTCTCCTAAAATTACAAGTTTTGAAGAGATAATTTCGTTTATTGAAAAGGATCGTCGTTTATTTTGTAGTATTGCGCATCCATATGTTCCCTCTAAAACATGAGTTTTGACTCACTTTTCTCCTGAAGAAGTTAAGTCATATATTCAAAGAGTTTGAGTAGTTGAAAAATATAACTGAGCGTTTCTTTCTACTCTTTGTCTATTTGATTCTGTGTTGCATTATTCGATTTGTTGATCTTTACGTAGGACTGCTCATTTAGTAACTGAGCTTCCTGATGAATTTGTGCAGTGAGTAGCTTATACTTGATGATCTGATGGGCATACTTTATATGAGGTGGGATCTTATATGGAACTTGATTGTGATATCGAGGATATTTATTCTGCTTTAGTTGATAAAAAGGTAAAGAGAACTATGCACTACTTGAACTATTCTTGGTATGTTGCACTTAAAGAATTTCTTGCTAGTGTTTTAATAGTTTTTTATGAGCACACGAAAAAAACTTTCTGATTTTATAAAACTGATACCACTCATATATCTAAGTTGAGTTAATATGTATTTTTTATGCAAAAAAAAATTCCAAATAGAATTTGGATTTTTTGAATTGCCCAGAGAGGGACTTGAACCCTCACGCCCTTACAGGCATCGGATTTTGAGTCCGACGTGTCTACCAATTCCACCATCTGGGCTAACAGAAGGTATATCACCTATTTTATTAATGTCGCTATGTTCATTATTTTTTCATGTGATAGCGTCAAGATGTATAGACATATATTCTTTAAATTCAATTGATTTTGTGAAATGCATATCTATAACAACCTGCGTAACCAGTTAGATGGTTCATTTTATATTTTTTTTGACATCCCAAATGATGGATTTGAACAAAGTAATGCTGATCTGAAGATCGACTACTGATGTAGAGGTTAAGATGATTGAGTCGACAGGTACACCAGTTGTTAATTTCACTATTGCAACCAATAGAAGGTATAAAAATAAGGATGAACAGCTTGTAGAAGAATCAGAATATCATAGATGTGTTGCTTATGGTAATGCAGCTGATATTATTGGTAAATATGTAACTAAATGAAAGAGAATGTATGTTGAAGGAAGATTGAGAACAAGAAAATGGGAAGATACGAACGGAGCTCAAAGATATACAACAGAAGTAGTTGTTGATAACTTCATCTTTTTGGATAGTAGACCAAGTGCTGATACAAATGGAGCACCAACATGATGAAATGATTTAAGCTTAGAGGACGATTTCTAATTCCTCTTTTGTTTCCTTACGTATTTAGTATATTAACCTTAGCCATCTGGTTGAGGTTTTTTGTTTGCTCTTTTCTCTGATGAATTTCGATATTATAAAACTTAGGTTCACTATTTTTCTTTTGGATCTTTTTGATTTAATTGCGTTTCTTTTCTTTGTTGTATGAATTGTTTTGACGGTGAGATTTTTCATTTTTAATCCATTCACGGTAGTGGGGAAAAGTATGGAACCAACTTTTGAACAGTGAGATTTTATTATTGTAGATAAGGTCACTCCAAAGTATGGTACTTTAGAAAGATGAGATATCCTTGTTTTTGTGCCAGATGATAAAGATGTACCATTTATTAAAAGAATTATTGGAATGCCATGAGAGACGGTTGTTCTTGATGGGTGAGATATGTATGTCTGTGATTGATTAGTGGGGGAAGATGATGTAGTAGAACCTCGTGATAATCAAGGTTGCTTTAAGAGTGATATTTCGTTTTTAGCGCCTTGAACGGTGACGAATGCTACGTGAAATAAAACAGTTTTTCCTGTACAAGAAGATGGTTATTTTGTAAGTTGAGATAATAGAGAGCACAGTACAGATTCTAGATCTTGCTTTGGTGGTTGATGTTATGCTTGAGCTAATTATTTAGTATACCCGAGAAATATTATTTGAAAGGTTTCAGTAAGATTGTATCCATCTATTGATTCATTTTAGTTTCTGTTATTTTCATGGTAGACGTTCCTGTTGATATGTATGCATCATCAAGTGAAATAGTTATTGTTATTCCTGTATGATGAACTAATAAAGAATCTTTGTCTATTACTCTAGATAAGAAGTCGTTAATTATTCGTTGAGAGAGAGTGGCTCCTGTATTTAAAGAAACTATTGTGCCTTTACAGGAGATGTGTTTTTGGTGAATATTTGAAAAACGTGTAGAATTGCCTGACAGCGTCTACTTTGATAAGATTCATAGTGAACTTACTCCTGAAAATATTTTGATTGTTACTGTTCCAAAAATTATGAGACCTGATGAAATTCCTGTAAATATTTTGTAATTTTACGTTATATGTCAGTCTTACAAGGAAAATTCCATTCTCTTCGTCTTTTGAGACCTGTACTACATGCAGTTCTCATTTTTCTTTTTTCTTTTTTTACTGCTTCGTCGTAGTACTGATCTTATTCCATGAGTTCAACTAAGAATTCCTCCAATTGATACTACTGAAACCTTACTTTTTTCTGGTTTAGCAATTGCTATTTTTCTTCTTATATGATTATCGAAGTGAGTATATGAACTTCGTAAACCTTTACATAATTATTATGTTTCTTTTTTAGAAACCTGGTTTTGGTGGCTTATGCTCCTTTTCTCATTTGCTTACCTTGGTTTTTGATATGTTTTTGTTAATTGAATTTCTAGATTTGTACTTATTTGGTCCTGAACATGATTTCTTATCTTAGGTACTCTTTTTGATTGGTTTTGGAACTATCTTATTTTTTCTTATGAGAAAAAGCATCCATATACCTTACAAGTCCTTTCTTCAGATAGAAAACTTACGTCGGATATGATAGAGGCGTTTAGCTTATACGATATTTATCATATTCTTGAAGTTAATGAGCGTCTTAATGCTTCTCTTGATACTGATTTTCTTTTGGCTTTGTGAGATTATAGTAAACAAGAATTACAAAATTATGCAGATCATGCAAGAATAAAGTGACAGGTTTTTAGCTTTGTTTCTGATCATCTAGAATTAGAAGATCTTATTTCTTCACCGACGAGAATATGACCTATAATGGCCTTATCGTATGTACCTTCTCCATTGGAGTGATGGCGACGTGTAGGTAAAAGATTTTTTGATGTTACCGCTTCTGGTATGTCGCTTTTATTGCTTAGTCCCTTACTTTTTCTTATTGCTTTGTGAATAAAGTTAGACAGTTCTTGACCTGTCTTTTATAGACATAAAAGAGTGGGTAAATGATGAGAAGAATTTCTTTTTACTAAGTTTCGCACTATGTTTACTCATCTATCTGTTTGAGATGAATATTGATGAGATGACGCTTGGACGTACAAAAAGGAACTGATGGAATCAGATGCGAATGTTCGTAAATGACCATTACAGAAAATAGAAAATGATCCTAGGGTAACTCGTTTTGGTTGATTTTTGCGTAAGACTTCTTTGGATGAATTGCCTAATTTGTTTAATGTCTTTCGATGACATATGTCTTTGGTATGACCTAGACCACATGAGCCATTTGAAGTTGAAAAATATGAATCTTGGCATAAGAGACTGCTTAGTATTAAACCTTGAATGACGTGATATGCACAGTTATTTTGACGTGATAAATTGGCTTTTGATGAAGAAGCTAAGCTAGACTTATATTATATTCAGAACTGGTCTCTTTTCTTGGATATCTATGTATTGGTAAGCACTGTTAAAGTTATTTTCAAAGGGCGTTAATTTGTTTTTTATTCTAATTCTTTTGCCACGCAAATAGTTGTGGTTTTTTCTTTTAGTGGCTATACTTAGGTTAGATGTTTTAGGTGTCCATATTGGTATGAAACTATCTTACCCTCTTGTTATTGTTTGAACGTGATGAGCTTGATTACGTTGCGCATTGCATTTAAAGGAATCTTGATTTTCTGATTTTTTGTTGATTGGTGATAGAGCATTTGATGATCCTCATACTACTCAGGCTAGGTGAGGGATAAACGCTGCTCTTCATACTATGGATGTTGAGGATACTCCTTTACTGCATGCTATTGATACTTTTCGTGAGGGACAATTTTTAGCGAATCCGGATATGGTTGAATATTTAGCTGATCATGCTCCAGGTGCAATTGATGATCTTGTTCGTTGGTGAGCTCAATTCCACAAAGAAGAAGATGGTAGATTAACTCAGAGATTTTTTTGAGCTCATAGTTATCGTCGTACTGTTTTTTCATGAGATGAAACAGGAAAAGAGATGATTCGTGTTATGTCTGCTCGTGCTAAAGATTTATGAATTGAATATATGGAGTACTGCTATGTATACGACCTAGTTGTTGTCGATAATACTGTTGCTGGTGTAAGACTTATTAATTTAAAAACTGATGAACTTATAGATATATCTGCGGCTCGTGTTGTCTTTGCAACTGGTTGATTTTCAAATGTTTACTGGAGATCTTCTTCTAGGAACAAAGAGAACTTTTGAGATTGAATTGCGCTTGCTTATCGTGCGTGAGTGATTGTTTGAGACATGGAATTAGTACAATTCCATCCAACGTGATTACTTTATCCAGAAGAAAAATTTTGAGAACTTGTAACTGAAGCTGTTAGAGGAGAAGGATGATTGCTTTTTAATGCTGATTGAGAAAGATTTATGAGTCGCTATGATTCTGCTAAAATGGAACTTTCTACAAGAGATGTTGTGGCGAGAGCGAATTTTCATGAGATTATTGAAGGTAGATGAACAGAAAATGGATGAGTTTATTTAGATGTCACTCATAGGTCCAAAGAATACATTCTAGAGAGGTTACCTAAGATGTATGAGATGATTTTGAAATATAACTGAATTAATATTTCTCAAGAGCCAGTAGAAGTAGCTCCAACAACTCATTACACTATGTGATGAATTTACATTGATGCCATTGATTTGACTACCAATATTGAGTGATTTTATGCTATTGGTGAATGTACAATGTGAGTACATTGAGCTAATAGGTTATGAGGTAATTCTTTGATGGAGACTATGGTTTTTTGAAAAAGACTTGCTGAGATTCTTCTTTCACAGGTAGATAATTTGTCTCTTCCAGAATTGAGTTTTCCTGATACTGATTATTTTTTTCATGAATCAGTTGATTGACTTGATTGAAATAAAATTTTGAAGGATGTGAGAGAACATATGTGGAGATTTGCATGAATACTTAGAACCGAGGATGAACTGCGTATGTTGTCAACGTATCTTGATTGAGTTATTAACCGCATGTGAGTGCAATGACTCTTACCCTTAGACAAGGTTTCTGAAAAATATGTCTTACACACGAGGCTATACAGTGTACTTACTTTATGAAAGCTAATATGTTTGTGAGCTTTAGAAAGGAAAGAATCTAGATGAGCTCATTTTAGAATTGATTATCCTGAGTTTTCAGATAATTTCTCTTCTAATATTTTATGGCGTTTGAAATGAAGTGAGCATGTTTTTTCATTGAAAGTAGTTCCTGATATGTCAGACACATTATTAGAATGATTGGAAAAGTATGAAACAACTACAAATTACTGACATAGTGAATAGTTTTATTTATTTTTTTGACGATGGCGTATACTGTTTCACATTCAATTTTGGAAGTATTAGCTCAATATTGAGTGAAATATATGTTTTGAATTCCGTGAGATGCTGTAGACAGTATTATTGACTCTGTTAGACAGCAAGATGTAATTGAATTTATTCCTGTAAAACATGAGGAATCTGGTGCGCTAGCATGCAGTGCTTACGGTAAGTTGACATGAGAACTGAGTGTTTGTATGTGAACTTCGTGACCATGAGCTATTCATTTACTTAATGGTTTATATGATGCTAAGGTAGATAGATCTCCTGTACTTGCGATTACTTGACAAGCTTCGACGGCTCTTTTAGGTTCTGATTACTTTCAGGAGATTGATCACATTAAGTTGTTTGATGATGTTGCTGTCTTTAACCAGATGCTTATTTCTGAAGAACAAATGCCTCGTCTTTTAGCTGATGCGTGTAAAGCTGCTTTAGTTCACCAATGAGTAGCTCACATTAATATCCCTATAGATATTAGCATGAAAAAGATTCATCGTCACCTTTCTAAAGCTTGGTGAACGTCTTGGCAAACGATGGCGGTTGATAAAGATATACAATCAGCTGCTAGCCTTATTAATTCGGCTGAAAAGCCTCTTATTTTTATTTGAAGGTGAGCAAGATACTCTAGGAAAGAAATTATTTGATTGGCTGAAAAAATTAAGGCTCCTATTTTGCATTCATTACCTGCAAAGTGAATTTGTTCTGGACATGCTCATTCCTGTTGATGATGTTGATTGCTAGGAACTCCAGCCTGAGATATTGCAATGCAATGATGTGACTTGCTAATAATGGTATGAACTTCTTTTCCATATAGTAGTTTTTATCCACAGAATAATATTCCTGCTTTACAGATTGATCTTTTGCCTCAACAAATTTGAAAAAGATATCCAGTAGATGTTTGACTAGTTTGACATGCATCACCCATTCTTTCTTCTTTGTTATCACATGTTTCTTGAAAAGAGAATACTTCTTTTTTAGAAAGAGTGCAAACATCATGGGAGAATTGGAAAGCTGATGAAGTAGCAGTTGAAGTTTCTCAAAAAACTCCTCTTAAGCCTCAGACTCTTACAAAAGCAGTATGAAATTTTGCTAAAGATGATGCAATTTTTGTTGTTGATACATGAGCAGTAACGGTTTGGTGAGCAAGAAATTTGTATTTAAAACCTGAGCAGGAATTTACTGTGTCTGCAAATTTATGAACTATGGCATATAGTCTTTCTTGAGCTATTTGAGTTTCTTTTGCATACCCATGAAGACAGATTATTGCTTTATCGTGAGACGGTAGCATGTGAATGTTAATGGGCGATTTCATTACGGCTGTTAAACACCAGTTACCAATAGTTGTCATTGTGTACAATAATTGAAAATTATGATTGATTCAGATGGAGCAAGAAGTTCATGGAATGCCTGAATATATGACTCAATTAGCTAATCCTGATTTTGCTGATTTTGCGAGATGTTGTTGATGACATGGGTTTACTATAGATCAGCCAGATATGATGGAAGTTGTTTTAGAAGAGGCATTGAATTTATGAAAGCCGTGTATAGTTGATGTAACGGTTTCTTGAGAAGAGTTAACGGTACCACCACATATTACTTTAAAGCAAGCTATGTGATTTGCTGAAGCAAAAATGAAAGAATTCTTTGGTAAAGGTGATAAATCTTGATGACCTTGAGTATTATTTGATATGCTGTAAACTAGGTTAGCTGTTTATTTTTTTGTAACATATGTGAAGAAAAGAAAAAGATTCTTTAGGAACTAAAAAAATTCCTAATGATGTAGTTCGATGAATCTATACTGAGAGAGTATTAGATGTATATCCTCAGTCTTTTTGACCTCGTGTTCCTGAGTCACTTCTTCGTTCTTATTTAGAGCTTAAAATGATTTACGCGACGGTTAACGCTCGCTTTAGAAAGATTAGTCAGGAAGAAAAACGTTCGATTCATGCTGTTATTAAAAAGTTGCTAAAACTCAAAGCTGATGATTTTATGAAGTATTTTCCTATTTGACAAATTCAAAGTGGATGAGGAACGTCTACTAATATGATGGTGAATGAAGTTGTTGCAAATTTAGCTTCAGAATATTTGTGAGGAAAGTATGGTGATGGAAAAGTTAATACTCATAATGTAGTTAACGCTTCTCAGTCATCGAATGACACGTTTCCATGAGCTTCTAAAGTATCATTGTATTTTTTGACTGATTCTTTGCTTGAAGCACTGCAAAAGAGTATTGTTGCGTGTAGAAAGCATGCTCGCCGTTGGAAATCTTTGAGGAAGGTATGAAGAACTCATTTACAAGATGCTGTAGTAATTACTTTGTGAGATGAATTTAGTTGATATGCTCGTTCTTTGGAAAAAAGTAAAAAATACTTACTTGAATCTCAGAAAATTCTTCTTGAATTGCCTTTGTGAGGAACAGCCTTATGAACTTTACAAAATATATCGACATGAATTAGGAAGGAGATAGTGAAGGAGTATACTGAATTTTACCAGATTCCGTTTTATGGAGCTAAAAATTATTTTGAACAAAATAGTAGTTCATCTGATTTTTCATACTACTCTCAGCAACTTGTTTTGTTAGCAAATAATTTAATTAAGATATGAAATGATTTAAGGTTATTAAGTTCTGGTCCGTTCGCTTGAATATGAGAACTCATATTGCCTTCTGTGCAACCTGGTTCATCAATAATGCCTGGTAAAATTAATCCATCCATTGTTGAAGCTCTTACTATGTCTTGTGCTCATGTAATTTGACAGAATGAGACAGTTCAAGTTTTGACGAGACAGGCTCAGCTTGACTTGCAACAGTTTCATCCTTGAATTTCATTTGCCCTACATACTTCACTAGAGACATTAACCTGAAGTCTTTATATGTTTGAAAAACATTGCTTGAATTCTCTTGAATGTAATAAAGATCATATTAAGAAAACATTAGAAAAAAGTTTTGCTTACGCTACTGATTACGCTGAGGATTTGTGATATAATGCTGTTGCCTTGTTAGTTAAGAAGGCGCTTAAGGAGAAAATTAACTTACAAGAATTACTTGAGAAGGCGTTAAGAAAGAAAAAATAGGCTTAACTTGTTGCTTCATTTCTTTTTCCCTGTATACTTATTATAGTATCTTTATTTTTTATAGTAACCATGGAAGATAAAAAAACATATGCTTGTTGTGATTCTGCACCTACATGTGATAAAAAATCTACATCTCAATGTTGTATCACATCGACTTGTTGTGGTTCTTGCTATAAAACCTTATATCTTATTGCGTGATTATGCTTAGCTATGATTGTTTGAATTTTTCTTTGAGAAAGAATTGCTGCTTCTGGTATGAGTTTTTTTGACTCTAGCTGTGGTTTATGGCAGGATAGAGGTGAAGTTACTGATGTACTGCTTCCTGAGTGAAAAGATGTGGAGATTAACGAAGTAGTTGAATCAAATTAATCTAAAAAAGTTTTTTAAAGAAAGACCGCTTTTAGCGGTTTTTTTGCTTATTTTGGCGTTTTTTACTATACTTATTAAAAGCGTTTATTGTTTATTATTCACCGATGGCCCACTTGCACGTTTCCTGACTTTCTCATGATGAAGCGAAGATTTTACTTGAAAAACATTGACCAAATAAATTACCAGAAAAGAAGCCTCCAACGAATTTGGAGATTTTTATGAATCAGCTTAAGAGCCCATTGATTTATGTTCTTCTTGCAGCATGAGTAGTAACTTTGTTTTTGCAACATTTCGAGGATGCTGTTATTATTTTTGCTGCAGTGATTTTGAATGCAATTTTATGATTTTATCAAGAGAAACGTGCTGATAATGCACTTCAAGCATTAAAAAATATGTTACAACCTAAAGCTAAAGTCTTTAGAGATTGAGAAAGGGAAGAAATAAGTACTGACCTTATCGTGCCGTGAGATTTTGTTTGGCTACAAAGTTGAGAAAAGGTTCCTGCTGATTGAATCTGTTATGAAGATAATAGATTATTTTTGATGGAAGCTATGCTTACGTGAGAGTCTGTTGCTCTTCAGAAGAAGAAGAAGGATGAAATTTTTATGGGAACTATTGTTCAATGAGGACAAGGTATTTTGCAAGTTACGAAAACATGAATTCATACACAAATGTGAAAAATCGCAGATAACTTGAGTTGAGATAAAGAGTTAACCCCACTTCAAGAACAGTTAGAGAAATTTTCACAACAAATTACGTGGCTTGTTGTATGAGTTTTGATTATTGTTTTCTTTCTTTGATTATTGACTGGACAGTCAATGGTTGATATTTTTACTATAGCTGTTGCTTTGGCTGTATGAGCAATTCCGGAGTGACTTTTAATTGCTCTTACTGTTGTTCTTGCTGTGTGAATGCAAAGAATTTTAAAAAGAAAGTGATTGGTGAAAACCTTACTTTCTGCTGAGACATTGTGATGAGTTACTACTATTTGTACAGATAAAACTGGTACGCTTACAGAAGGTAAGATGGAAATTATATACACTCAGTGAGATGTTGATCAAATGAAGAAGCAGGCCTGGTTAGCTAATGATCAGGATAACGCTGTTTGATTAGCTACTGCAGAGTGGGCTATGCTTCAATGAATAGAACCAGCATGACTTGAAACATCTTTTCCTAGAGTCGATAGTATTCCTTTCTCTAGTGAAAATAAATGCATTGTTTCTTTACATAAGCATGATGGAAAACAAATTATGTTTGTTAACTGAGCTCCAGATTTTCTTCTTGAGTGGTCAACTTTGGGTGATGACGAAAAGGCTTCCTTAAAGAAAGACATTGAAGAATATACGCATAAGTGATTTAGGCTTGTTTGATATGCTTGGAAAGAAGTTTCTTGAGACGTACAAGAACTTGATATTTCACTGGCTCAGTCTGGGTTGACCTGGGCTGGTATTTTAGGAATGTCGGATCCAGTTAGAGCGGATGTTGGTGAGTCTTTACAAAAGGCTCAGGCTGCTTGAATTAAGTTAATAGTTATTACGTGAGATTTCCCTAATACAGCAAGACATATTTTGGAACAGTTAGATGTACGTGTGAAAACACAAAATATTATGCTAGGTGAGGATTTAGCTGAATTAACAGATGCTCAGCTTTCTGATTTTCTTTCTTGAGAGGAATGAGAAGTTAAGCTTTTTGCGCGTACTAAGCCAGAACAAAAAATGCGTATTGTGCATGAACTTAAAGGTTTGTGAGAAGTAGTTGCTATGATGGGTGATTGAGTGAATGACGCACCTGCATTAAAGAAATCTGATATTTGAATTGTTGTGTGAAACGCTACAGATGTTGCTAAAGAATCTGCTGATTTAATTTTGATTGATTCATCTTTTAAGACGATTATTGCGGCAATTGAAGAGGGTCGTTGAATGTTTGATAATATTAGGAAAGTTATTTTGTATTTGATGTCTGATGCGTTTGTTGAAATAATTGCTATTTTAATGGCGATCATTACCTGAAATCCAATGCCAATTATTGCTTCGCAAATTCTTTGGATTAATTTAGTTTCTGATGGATTTCCTAGTTTGGCTTTAACTATTGATCCAATTAGATGAGATATTATGCAAGATAAACCAAGAGATCCCCATGAGCTTTTAGTGAGTTCTTGGATGCAGAAACTTGTGTTGATTACTTCTCTTGTGTCTGCAACATGTTGATTCCTTCTTTTCTTATGGATTTTAAGAGAAACATGAGACGAAAAATTAGCACGTAGTGTTGCTTTCTTCACTTTTGCTGCTAAATCACTTGTTTATATTTTCTCTATTAGAGCATTGAGAAAACCGGTATGGGAGACTAATATGTTTAGTAACTTATGGCTACGAGTTGCTCTGTTGTGAGGAACTGCATTGGTTGTTGCTCCATTTATGATTCCATGATTGTGAAAATTCCTTTCTGTGGTTC
>JAHDCT010000058.1 GCA_020629735.1 bacterium
TTTTTAAAATAACTGACAAGTGTGACTAAAAATCTTGGCAACTTAAAACGACTCTTGATGAATGACGTTTACTATTAATTTTAGTTAATTGATCTACTCATGTTATCACTTTGCCTTATAGAAGATAATAAAAAACTTTGAGCACTACTTCATCAATGACTTCTTGATGAAGGATGGAGATGTGATCGATATACCTCTGTAGAGAAGCTTTCTGAAAAACATTTTGTCAGGTATCATGTTTTTCTTGTTGATGTTATGCTTCCGTGAGAGAACGGATATTCATTTGTGAAAAGGATTAGAGAACGTTCTGACGTCTGAATTATTATGCTGACTGCAAAAGGATGAATTGACGATAAAAAACTTTGATTTACGGCATGAGCAGATGACTACCTCGTAAAGCCATTTTCTTTGGATGAACTTACCATGCGTATCCAGGCATTATCAACGAGGCTTTCTGATATTGCATACTACAACTATGAAAACATTTTTATTGATTGGAAATCACGTCTTGCAAGGAAATGAGACGAGGTGCTGCATTTAACTCCAATTGAATGGGAGGTTATCTGATGTCTTCTTGCTCACAAATGAGTTGTTGCTTCAAGGGCTGACATCATAGAACACGTACGATGAGCTGATGAAATGCGATGAATGAGTAGATCACTTGATGTTACCATTTCTCATTTAAGGTCTAAATTTTCTAAAGATATGATTAATACCATTGCATGAGTTGGGTATCAGATTGCTTAATACATGACTTATTTTTTCTAATACATCTCTCAGAAAAATAGATGCAAGGATTCGTAAAATCGCTACAAGTAATTATTTGTATGATTTTTTACTTTTCCTTTTGGTATGCATCAACTTATCAAAGACGTAGAAGCTTGCAAGGCATGTGCTCAACATTTACCACTATGACCTCGTCCTGTTATAAACGTAAGCAGAAAAAGCAAAATTATCCTTATCTGACAAGCACCTTGAACAAAGGTACATGCTTCATGAAAGCCTCGAGATGATGCTAGTTGAGAGAACTTAAGAAATCGACTTCAGGTTAGTGAAGATGAATTCTACGATCCAGACCTATTTGGTATTATGCCCATGTGATTTTGCTATCCCTGAAAAAGCGCCTGAGGAGACAGTCCACCAAGACCAGAATGTGCTCCCTTATGGCATAAAAAACTTCTAAAGTATATGAAAGACCATCAACTCATTCTTCTTATTTGAAGTTACGCTCAGAAGTACTATCTCGGAAAAGATATGAAAAAAACCCTAACTGAAACGGTTCAATGTTTCGAAGAATATATGCCAAAATACCTTCCTTTACCTCACCCTTCTTGGAGAAGCAAGATACGACAGAAAAAAAACCCTTGGTTTGAGAAGAAAGTTTTGCCTATTTTGAGAGAAAAAATTAGAACTGTTGCAATAACATAAATAAATACATTTTTACCACTTTCACTTTTCATAACAATTTCTCATAACATTTGGTTGGAAATTTGACTTTCCTAAACTATACATTATACATATTGTAGATTTATTTCTACACCATCATGATAGAAAGCACCCTCAAAAAATATTGACTCAGTGAA
Organism: bacterium; assembly: GCA_020629735.1. Taxonomy (GTDB): domain Bacteria; phylum Patescibacteriota; class Gracilibacteria; order Absconditabacterales; family Absconditicoccaceae; genus JAHDCT01. The sequence goes on from JAHDCT010000058.1 coordinate 1,584, forward strand.
AGGGAAATTAAGATTTACCTAGTTTCCTTGCAATACTGATCTCTTAGAATCAGTACTTTAGCGAGAATCGCGCAGGAAAATAGAGTGACAACCTATTCTGTGTGTGAGAACTTAGAGAGAAAGAATGTAGGCGAGATTCTCAGCAAGAATAATGTGAAATATTTTGTGGCATCATCTCCTCAACGTTTACTTCAAAACTTAGAGCAACAGTATAAGGAAATCGAAAATATCATTCCTGAGTTAGCTGCACTAGAAAATAATCATGCACACAAACCAAGAATTAGATATTTTGAATGAGAGGACTGACTTAAAGAACTCTATTTAGACATGCTTAGTTATACTAACTCTGATATTAAAACCATTATTTGACCTGATACTATCAGCGAGAAATTTAAATCATTTCTTGATGAAACATTCATCCCAACGAGAGCTCAAAAAAATATCTTTGCAAAAGTACTGATGCCAAAGACTGACCTCAACATAGCATATCAACGCATTGATGAAGAGTCACTAAGACAAACTAAAATAATTGATAATGATACTTTTAACATACAATGCGAAATCAACCTTTACGGTGATGCTGAGGTATCATTTGCTATGTTCTGACAAGAAGAGATGTCTTGAGTAATTATCAGCTCTAAACATCTGCACACTACTCTTGAAAGTCTCTTTACAAACATCCGAGACAAACAACTGTAGAAGACTTTCTACAACAGATAGTTGACTTTCCTTCTTGAATATTTTTTCCTTTGCCCTATATACACAGTGATATCGATTAGCTAATTTCAAAAAAAGAACAAAAATGAATACTTTTTCTCAAAGAATGTTCACTGAACTTATGAACCAACATGGATGTATTGTATTACCACTAAAGAAGAGTATCTATACTTTTCTCAATGCGCTGGTTCAGCCTACACAAACTGATATACCTCAAGGCATGAAAGTGAAAGAACACAAGCACAAATTTGTTAGCTTTTACCTTGCCAAGAATAACGCTCTTCAGTTTAACCAAACCATCTATGAAATGCCTCCATTTGCTTTGGTGATTGTACTTCCTCAACGAATTCATCCCTGGATAAACCCAGGAAAAAGTAATGTCTCCGTTGGTGACCTCAGTCCAGAGCATGGTTTACAAGAGCTTATTCCTATTTAATTTAAAGTCATGTATTATGACGTATTATCTAGAGCTACTTCATGAAGTAGTTCTAGATTTTCGGTGTTTGTATAAAAAAACGATTCAAGTAACTTCTCTCACTTACTTGATTTCTTCTTCTTGGAAACGATACAACACTGGTAACTCAAAATCAATAAACACATCACTATCTGCAGCATATGAATGCTTTGATATATATGTTGTATCGGATCTTTCTATTGATACTACAAATGGTTTTGCAACGTTAATTCCCTCTCACAAATCCTTTAAATTAAGCATTATATCTCTATATGGATGTGTGTTAAATAAGTAAGTTTTAGCATTTTCTCATTCCTGATTGATCTCAATTTGATCCGCTCATATACCACTTAACACGAGAGAATCATTTTCTTGCAAATCATGTGGCAATTGGATCATCACTTCAACTCATCACTGTTTTGGGACTTGTCCGTACTTCATCTTTTTTCGATCTTCACCTTCTTCACGATACCAAGCATTTAGTGATATTTCCTGTATAGGACTTCCATCTCATATATGTGATCATCTAAGATCAAACTCATGCTGAACAGAATGGTGTAATCACTTATGGGTAACGTATCAAAGCTCATAGTTGTACTTTTCCTTTTTGAGAAGTATGTTTGTTTCATATATTTGTCACGGTTTCAACTGCTCATAAGACACCTTGTGTACTTTATCTCCATCAAAAATGGAAAGGTCTATTCCATGTAAACCATACTTTCTCCTATTCTCAATCCTTAAATTTCAGGTGCTACTTATTCCAAATTGCAGATCAGCAAAAATGTTTTTCAAATGTATTAGTTCTTTCTTAGGAGTATTATCTCTATCTCGGTATCACCTTACGTCATCAGGTAAATTTGGAGAAAATGGATCGTTATACCCTCTTACTACAGGCTGTCACCAATCGTCGTGAGACTGAAAGAACATAGCTCATATACCTCAATTTTTCAACAAATCATTAAAATAAACATACATACGATGTGCTCTTACTTCGGTAGTTAAATCCTTTTCTCACATTGCGACAAATCCTCCGAACTCAGAAGCTAGAATCGGTTTATTTCTTTTAGCAACTAACTGAAGTGCTTTTTTTCGATATGTCTTCCCTGTATCTAACATGTTAATTGCCTCTATATCAGTTGGATAACTAATATAGGTTAGATACGTTGAATAGGCCAACGGAAAACTTTTCTTTCCACTCTGAATAATCTCTTCTAGAGTTTTCGATATGGCCGTAATATTCTTCTCTCTATTTGAAGAAGAAAGCTCAATCTCATTACCTAATGCCACAAAGAGTGAGTATGGAAATCAGTTCGTCTTAAACGCTAATTTTTGGTATCTTTCTACTAATTTTTTTCTCTGTCGATCAGATGTTATATTTACATTTGACCACGTGGAGCTATCTGGTTGAGACATAAGCATTAACTCTAATTCCTCAAGGAGATTCAATACCTCATCAGATGGACTATGATACAAACGCACTGCATTAGCTCATGCTAACTTTATTTGACTGTATGCATCCTCTGGCTCTACCCTACTATGAGAAAAAGAAGGAATAATACCTTTGACTAAAAATGGTTCACTATTTACAAAGTATTCTCTTCATTTAATTTCGTGAAGTACTGTCGTAAATGGATACTTTTGTTTACAAGAAAATTTGTCTGCACTTACCTCCACTTCAAGCATTTTTTTATCTCGTCACATTGGGAATCTTTTTTCAAAGGTCACTTCACTTTGTTCTTTCGTAAGATTTTCTTGGTGAACCTGTTCTCCATCTATCTTATATGACACAAGCAATCATTGATCATTATTCTTATTAAAGGATTTATGTGTATCCACCTGGGCTAGCACTTTTACAACAAGCGAATTTTCATCATATCATTCTTTAGTCCGCTCGAGCGAGTGTTCAATATCAAATCAACGATTAAATACTACATAATCTCAAAGAAGATATGTCTTTTGTCAGCATTCAGAACGTGGGAAAAAGTCATTTACTCATACCAATCACACTAAAGCAAGCAGTATTACCACCACTCATGTTACAATTTTTCTCTTAACAACCCTAGTTTCTTCCGATACAGGAAGAATATCAACAAGGTCTTGATCAACTGCCTCTGTCCTTTTTATCTTATTCCATGTTTTACGTCATAGCATTAGGTCACCGATTCATGATGTGAACGCAAAAATGTCCATCAACAATACAAGTGGATAGAAAATTCAATGGCTTACTGCTTGGAAAAGTGTTGGCTTCCCACGTAATATACTTCACTTTATAACTGGCATATATGCTACTATGAGTACCAAAACACCATAAGACAAGATTATATTCTCATAAGGGAAACTACTAATTGTTTGAAATAATTCTGTATGTATAAATCTCGCTCACCAAACGGCTCATATACTAACTCGTGGAAAGATATTTATTATGCTGATAACAAAGTCAGCAACGTGCAACTTCTGTCTATTGTGAAATCTAGATATTACTCATGCAAGAACGGCAGTAATTACTAGTATAGACCGTTTCCAGAATTCTGGAAATTGCAAAAAATATCGAGCTCAAAAAACTGAAAACATCGTTAGCAATAAAGTCACTGATGCGAAATAGAAACTATGATAACTTAGTACTATTTTTTGCATTGTACCTTTTGAAGAATTCCAGACAGCTTTCATGTAGTTTATCATAGTTTGCGTATGCCCATGACTCCACCTTCTCCTTCTATTAAAATAACTCATATAATCAGGAGATACCTCTTCGTATGAACCGTACTGAGAATTATACAAAATATGCTTTCATCATACAATTAACTCATACGATAGGTAGGTATCCTCAGTTAACGACTCTCACATACGAAATTCAATCTCCTTATCATTACGAAAAATTGCTGTTGTCCCTGTAAAAAATGAGGTTAATCACCATCTCTGATACATATTATTTAGCATCTCATTTCACAAGTGATTTTGTAGAGAGTCTCGGACCTGGAAGAAATTTCTCACACTCATCGGAGCTCTTCTTGATTGAACAGCAATTGCATCACTCTTATCTAGCATGGTAACACTTGAACTGATTCGATCTTTCTCTGCTCTATGATCAGCATCCAAAAATCAAATATACTCTTCATTCAGCGTTTCAATAACTGTATTAATCTTATCCTTTTTTGCACTTACTCAGGTATAATGAAGGATAACTTGTTTGTTTTCCTCTTGAATCATATCCCCGTTCTCATTTAGTCACCACTTCTGTTCGAGGTATTTTGACGAATTATCTGTGTTATCATTCAATAGTATATGAATTTTTAATTCTCCCTTATATTCTTGATGAAGTAAAGATAAAATACAGTCTACTAAACCTTGTCACTCAAAGTGCGATGGCACCAAAACACTTACTGAATTATGTAGAGATCTATTTATTTCTTTTCTCTCTCCTTCTTTTGTAAAAAATGCAAAAATGTACCCTACTACATAAGGGAAAAGCACCACCATAGATGATACAACCAATACTATCAAAAAAAACGTAATCATCAGCAAAAACTATGTGAACTACATAATAGTAGCTAATTTTATGATGAAGTATACATAGATATGCCCTTTTTAATTTGACATGCGCGCTTTTTCTTAATTTATTTATTCATTTTTCTATAAAACCATTTCAAGTTTACTCACCTTGACCTTTATTCTTTATTTTTTTCACCTCAATTAATTCCCATCTTCTCAATCGAGTCTTTGGAATTTCCATTACTTTCAAAGAGGTCAATAAATCATTTCCTACTTCCTCAAGCTTAATGATTGTTGAGTCACCAAGAGTTATTCAAATCGGTTTTACGTGATTAAATATACTTCGACCTTTAGGAGCTATAACTCACTGTTGCTCTTTCAAGGTTTCTTCAAATACTTTGAAAAAATCTATGTTAAACTTATTTTTCTTTGATGCAAGTACCTCATCCTCAAACAACACCTCTCCATCTGAAGCTTGTAACTTAAAGCGAGCTAAGATACTTTCTGGAAATATTTTAGTCATATCAGATATTGATGAACTATAGTTTGTATATAGATTTTCTAAACTTTGAAAAAACGGGTCATTCTCTCAGGTCATTGGGATTCACGGATTTGGGATTGTTTCATTAGTAATGTACGATATTTTCTGTCATTCCATATCACTTAAATCCTCTTTTACAGTCGTGTCTCACCGAATTATCTTTCCATAATCGAGCAATTCTGCTAACTCTTGGGCTCTCTCTAGTTGACGTTTATTAATTTCTACTCATGTATTTGTAATATTTCCTTCCAAAAAGCCATTTCTACGAGCCTGAATTTTTTGAGCAAGAAGAAATATTCCCGTTCCTGATCATAAATCTCGTCATACATACTGATGACTCTCTGGCATGTTAATTTGCTCCCTTGCAATATGAGAAAAAATTTTTGTGGTCGAAGCAATATCTCATAACATCCCCATCCCATATGAATGACGTTTGAAAAAATCTACATCATCTCCAAAGTCCTCT